>RBWT01000029.1 GCA_004010275.1 Streptomyces huasconensis | reverse complement strand
CCTCGCACCCCCCGGGCTCCTCGTCCGCCCCGTCTGCCCTGTCCGCCTCGTCCGCCCCATCCACCCCGTCCGCCCGCGCCAGCGAGTGTGCCGCCGGGAGGTCGATGAAACGGACCGGCACGTCCCGCTCCACGGCCCACCGGATGGCGACCCACTCCGGAGAGAACTCGGCGAGCGGCCAGAACGCGGAGCAGCCCGGCTCGTCCACCACGTGCGCGAGCAGTGCCACCGGCGGCCGCATGCCCTCGTCGGCGGCCAGGTGCACTAGGGCGTCGGCCTCCGGCGGCCCCTCGACGAGGACGGCGTCGGGCCGTGCCTCGTCGAGCGCGGCCGCACCGCCGCGGGCGACCCGGGCCCGTGGTGCCGCACCCCGAGCAGCAGCGCCCCGCCGGTGCCCGCCGCCGCGCGCGTCTCGACTCCCGCCCCCGTCATGCGCTCACCTCGCGGCACGCGCGGTAGAAGTCCTTCCAGCCGTCCCGCTCGCGCACGACCGTCTCCAGGTACTCCTGCCAGATCACACGGTCCGCCGCCGGGTCCCGCACCACGGCCCCGAGGATGCCGGCCGCGACGTCACCGGGACGCAGGACGCCGTCTCCGAAGTGGGTCGCCAGGGCCAGGCCGTTGGTGACGACGGAGATCGCCTCGGCCGTCGAGAGGGTGCCGCTGGGCGACTTCACCTTCGTCCGCCCGTCGGCCGTGACGCCGTCGCGCAGTTCACGGAAGACGGTGACGACGCGGCGTATCTCGTCGATGCCCTCGGGGCCCGCGGGCAGATCGAGCGAGCGGCCGATCTGGTCGACCCGTCGCGCGACGATGTCGACCTCGGCGTCGGCGCTCTCCGGCAGGGGCAGGACGACGGTGTTGAAGCGGCGGCGCAGAGCGCTCGACAGGTCGTTGACCCCGCGGTCGCGGTCATTGGCGGTGGCGATGAGGTTGAAGCCCCGCACGGCCTGCACCTCCTGGCCCAACTCGGGGATGGGCAGGGTCTTCTCCGACAGGATCGTGATCAGCGAGTCCTGTACGTCGGCGGGGATGCGGGTCAGCTCCTCGACGCGTGCCGTCATCCCGTCGGCCATCGCCCGCATGACGGGGCTGGGCACGAGCGCGTCACGGCTCGGGCCGTGCGCGAGGAGCTGGGCGTAGTTCCACCCGTACCGGATGGCCTCTTCCGGGGTGCCTGCCGTGCCCTGCACGAGCAGCGTCGAGTCCCCGCTGACCGCCGCCGCGAGATGCTCGGACACCCACGTCTTCGCGGTGCCGGGCACCCCGAGCAGCAGCAGGGCGCGGTCGGTGGCGAGCGTGGTGACGGCGACCTCGACGATGCGGCGCGGCCCCACGTACTTCGGTGTGATCACGGTGCCGTCGGGCAGCGTGCCGCCGAGCAGATACGTCGCCACGGCCCACGGGGAGAGCTGCCACCGCTGCGGCCTCGGCCGGTCGTCCTGCGCGGCGAGCGCGGCCAGTTCGGCGGCGAAGGCGTGCTCCGCGTGCGGCCTCAGGACCGCGTCCTGATGCGCGGTCGCGGACGTCGTCGAGTCGACGGAAACGGTCATGGCGCGATCCCCCTCCAGCTCGCCCGGGCACGTCTGGCCCGGATGTGTCTCCACGGTGCACCACGCCACTGACAATCGACCCCGGCACGGCTCTGACCTGGGCAAAAGCCCGCACCCGGGCCGATTGTCAGTGGGGGGACCTACCTTCGAGACATGACTCAGCAGGGGGTGCGCTGGACGGCGGACCAGGTGCTGGCACTGGCGCCTGACGCCCCGTCACGCAAGGCGGGAAGCGGACTCGGCGTGGCCGGACCGTGGTCGGAGACGGGCAGTTCTGACGAGGGGGCGGTGTGGGGGCTGTGCAAGGGCAGCGGCAGCAAGCCGTATCAGACGGTCATCGACATCCCGGGCGGCGCGGACGCGGCGGGCCCGGCGTACAAATGCAGTTGTCCGAGCCGCAAGTTCCCGTGCAAGCACGCGCTGGGGCTGCTGCTGGTCTGGGCGGGCGCGGACGGCACCGTGCCGGACGGCGAGCCGCCGGCGTGGGCGGAGGAGTGGCTGGCTTCCCGCCGCAAAAGAGTCGAGGACAAGCGGAGTTCGACCGCTTCGCCCGCCGCCCCGGCCGACCCTGAGGCGGCGCGCAGAAGAGCGGAGAAGCGGGCCGCGCGCATCACGGCGGGGGCGACAGAGCTGGAGCAGCGCCTGTCCGACCTGATGCGCTCCGGCACGGCCTCCGCCGAACAGGCGGGGTACGGCCTGTGGGAGGAGACGGCGGCCCGCATGGTGGACGCACAGGCACCGGGACTGGCGGCGCGCGTCCGGGAGTTGGGAGCCATACCCTCCTCCGGGCCCGGCTGGCCGGTGCGCCTGCTGGAGGAGTGCGCCCTGCTGCACCTCCTCGACCAGGGCTGGCTCCACCGCGACGCGTTGCCGCCCGGCCTGGCCGCCACGGTCCGCTCCCGTGTCGGCCTGCCCGCCCAGCCGGAGGGCCCACCGCTGCGCGACCGCTGGCTGGTCCTCGCGCAGTACGACACCGCCGACAGCAAGCTCACCACGCGCCGCGTCTGGCTGTACGGCACGGACTCCGGCCGCACCGCCCTCCTCCTCTCGTACGGGGCGGCGGGCCGCGCCCCCGCGCTCGCCCTGCCGGTGGGCCTCACGGTCGACGCGGAGCTGACGGGATACCCGGGCGCACGGCAGCTCCGGGCCGACCTGGGCGAACAGTTCGCGGCCCCGGCCCCCACCGCTGAGCGGCCACCAGGCGTACGGACAGCCGAGGCCGCCGCGCGCTACGGCGAGGCGCTGCGCCACGACCCCTGGCTGGAGTCCTGGCCGGTGACACTCTCCGAGGTCATACCGGCCCAGGCCGACGGCGCATGGCAACTGGCCGACGCTGACGGCGAATCGGCGCTGCCCCTGGCGCCCACCGCCGCGTCGGACAGGAGTCTGTGGCGGCTGGTCGCCCTGTCCGGAGGGGCACCGCTGACGGTGTTCGGCGAGTGCGGCCACCAGGGCTTCACCCCCTTGGCCGCCTGGCCCGGGGACGCGGGAGGGACGGTGCCGCTGTGCTGACGAACGAACGCCAGGAGGAGCAGATGCCCACCACACCCACGGCACCCGCCACACCGACGACGCCCGCCCAAGCCTCGGTGCCCGCCAAGGCCACGGCGCCCGCAACGGCCCCGGCGCCCGAGGCCGCCTCCACGCCCCCGCAGGTGGCCTGGGAGGAGCTGGTCACGGCTGCGCTGCTCGGCACGACGCCGCGCCCTGCCGGCCCCTCTCCACACCCCCGGCAAGGAGCCACCGCTCGCCCTCCTCGACGAAGCAGCGGTGCAGACGGCCCGCCGCAGGGCCGGACTGCGCCCGGCACCGGCCGCCGCCCCGCCCGAGCCCGCGGCGCGCGACCCCAGGCCACCTCTGCCGCCCGCGGCCCGGCGCAGACTCGCCACGCTCCTCACCGACCAGCCCGGCCTCGGAAGCGGCGGCAGGCGGGGCGCGACACCAGATCTGATGGAGCTGCTCCCCCAGTGGCTGACCCTGGCCAACGCCCGGGGATACGGCGCACCGCCCGAACTGCTGCCCGCCCTCCTGAACGCCGCACGCGGCCGCACGGACCTGCGCCCCCAGGCGCTGACCTTCGCCGGCCCCCGAGCCCTGTGGCTGGCCCGCCTCAACCCGGACTGGAAGTTCGCGCTCCGCGCCACTCCTGGAGGCGGCGTGGCCCTGCCCGCCACGGACGACGCACCGAAGGTCCGGCAGCTGTGGGAGGAGGGCCTCTTCGCCGAACGGGTCGCCCTCCTGACCACCCTCCGCGCGCACGACGCCCACGCCGCGCGGGAGCTGCTCGCCACGACCTGGCCGACGGAACGTGCGGAGGACCGCCTGATGTTCCTCGACTCGCTCCGCACAGGCCTGTCCGCCGCGGACGAGCCGTTCCTGGAACAGGCCCTCACCGACCGCAGCCGCAACGTCCGATCGACCGCGGCGGAGCTGCTCTCCGCACTGCCCGACTCGGCGCTGGCCGGGCGGATGGCGGCCCGGGCGGCGTCCTGCGTGGCCGTCGACCACGTGTCGAGCACACCGACCCTGACGGTCGAGGCCCCGCACGAGTGCGACGCGGGCATGGAGCGGGACGGCGTCGTCGCCAAGCCCCCCGGCCGGCCGGGGCGAGCGCTCCTGGTGGCTGGGCCAGCTGGTGGAAGCCGCCCCCCTCGCCACCTGGCGGGCCCGGCTCGGCAACCGCACACCGGCCGAGATAGTGGCCCTCCCGGTGGCCGACGACTGGCGCGGCGAGCTGCACGCCGCGTGGTGCCGCGCGGCCGTGCGGCAGCAGGACGCGACCTGGTCCCGGGCGCTGCTCGGCACGCCCGCCTCCCCGGACGCCGCGGGCCCCGGAGCCGTGTCGCTCGCCGAGAGCGCCAAGCTCCTGGCCGCGCTGCCCGCGGCGGACCGGGCGGAGTGGGTCGCCGGTTTCATCGCCGCGCACGGCCTGTCCGAGGCGTTCCAGCTGCTCGGCGTGTGCGCGGTGCCCTGGGCCGGACCGCTGGGCCGCGCGGTCGTGGACGCGTTGAACATCGCGCGGGACGCGGGCAGCTACCCCTGGAGCTTCAGCGGGGTCATGGGCCTCGCGGAACGCTGCCTGGACCCTGCCGAAGCGGTCCGCCTGGAGGCGCTCACCGCGATTCCGGACGAACCGGAGGACGCGTCACCGGGCGCCGGGAGCTACTGGTCGGAGGCGTTCCAACGCCTGGTCACCACACTGCGCCTGCGCGCGGCGATACGTGACGAGCTTCCGCCGGTGCCAGGGCAGGTGCCAGGACCCGTGCCCGTGCCCGGGCCGGCGCCACTGCCGCGGCCCGGCACGGAGGGCGGGCAAGCGTGAGAGGCGGCGGCCCCGCGGCCGAGGACCCCGGGCCCCGCCGCGGGACCGCCACCGTGGAGCCACCGACCCGGTAGGGCCGACCCGGGGCCACCGACCCGGGGTAGCCGACCGGGACCACCGACCCGGGGTAGCCGACCGGGACCACGTCGCCACCCGGGACCACCTCGGCACCCCTGGGTTCGCGCCCCCGCCTCACAAGCCTTGCGGCCAAGCCCGCCCCCGCGTACGTACCTGCGTGGGAGAGGCCCGGCGTACCCGCTTGGTGCCCAAGCCCGGCGTACCCACTCGGGGTCCAAGCCCCGCGTACAGCTCGTGGTCAGGCCCCCGCCGGCTGCCGCACGTTGGCCCGCACCCACTCCACGATCGAGGTCGTGGTGGCCCCGGGGGTGAAGATCTCCGCGACGCCCTTCTCCTTCAGCGGCGCGATGTCCGCCTCCGGGATGATGCCGCCGCCGAACACCAGGATGTCCTGCGCGTCCCGCTCCTTCAGCAGCTCCAGCACCCGCGCGAACAACGTGTTGTGCGCCCCGGACAGGATGGAGAGGCCGATCGCGTCGGCGTCCTCCTGGATCGCGGTGTCCACCACCTGCTCGGGCGTCTGGTGCAGCCCGGTGTAGATGACCTCCATACCGGCGTCACGCAGCGCCCGCGCGATCACCTTGGCCCCGCGGTCGTGCCCGTCGAGCCCCGGCTTGGCGACCACCACGCGGATCGGCCCGGCTGCCACACCCATCACTGCCTCCATGTACCGATGTCCGTACCGAATCCGTACCCACAACCATCTGTTCGAGCACAGATACCCCGCACCGCACCGGCCGGGGAAGTGAACGAACGTTATCCACAGCATCCCGCAAGCGGCAGTTTCGCGGTGGGGAGGGAGGGGGAAATCACACGATGGGACACGTTCGCTGCGCGCCGTCCACCGACCAGGGGTTCACGCTCCGCACCGGACCAAGCGCGAGGGGAGCCGCGACGAGAACGCCGCGCCACCATGCCGTCAGCCGCACGGCGTGGTGGTCCGGTGCACCGGCGACATCACGGGGGCCATGGAGCAGCCTCATCAGGGCGGCACACACGCCACGCCATCGCGGAACCGACTTGTCGCCCATGACTCCCCCTAGGGCACACGGGGGACGAAGACGCCTTCCCGTGCGCCGTCGGGAGGTCGACGATGCCGATCACAGGGGCCCACCCCTTTCGCTTCCGCAGCTGGCCGCTGCCCAAACTGACCGCGCTGCTGACCCTGCCATCGCCGGCCCTGCCCACTGCACCCGCGCTGCCTTCCTTGCCCGCCTTGCCCTCGCTGCCTTCCCTGGCCGCCCTGCACGCGAAAGCGGCGGGCCGCATCTCCCTGGCCCTCCTGAAGTCGACCGCCCTGGAAGTGGCGATCTTCGCGGGCCACCTCGCCCTCTACCCCTCGGGCGTCATCCAGGAGCGCCGCACGGCCCCCGTCCAGCCGCCCCCGGACGCCCCGCGCCTCCCCCGGGACGGCAGGCCTCCGGTTCTTCTCCTGCACGGCTTCATAGACAACCGTTCCGTCTTCGTCCTGCTCCGCCGCGCCCTGGCCCAGGACGGCGGACGCCGCGTGGAGTCGCTCAACTACTCCCCGTTGACCTGCGACATCCGCACCGCCGCCGAACTGCTCGGCCGCCACGTCGAGGAACTCTGCGAACGCACGGGCCACCGCCGGGTGGACATCGTCGGCCACAGCCTCGGTGGCCTGATCGCCCGCTACTACGCGCAGCGCCTCGGCGGGGACATACGCGTACGCACACTCGTCACGCTCGGCACCCCGCACGCGGGCACCCGGGTCGCGCCGCTCGCGGACGCGCACCCGATCGTGCGGCAGATGCGCCCCGGCTCCTCCGTGATCGAGGAGCTGAAGGAAGCGGCACCGGACTGCCGCACCCAATTCGTGTGCTTCTGGAGCGATATGGACCAGATCATGGACCCGCGGGAAACGGCGTGCGTCGACCATCCCGACCTGCTCGCGCAGAACATCCAGGTAACCGGAATCGGCCATCTCGCATTGCCGGTGCACCCGGCGGTCGCGAACGGCATACGCCAGGCACTCGACCTGACGAACCCGGGAGCCGACGCAAGGGAAAAACCGGGCGGGCTCACGGTCGCCTGACCACGAACGGGCATGGGCCACGGACTCGATCCGCACCCTCAGGCGTCGAACGCAAGTCGAACGCAGGGCCAAGGCTGTGCCCGCAGTCCCCCGAAAGACGGCCGAATGCCCGTTTCTTGAGAGGGTGAAACCTGCCGAAGATTGTCGCGCCCGCATACCGCCGGGTACAGTCGCCGCACCGCTCTGCCCCTGCTGCCGAGGCGAAAGAGAAGTTGGTGAACGACCGTCACCCGTCGGGGAGCTCGACTCCCCAGCCCTCGGCACCCGGCGCCGACCACGCGTCCTACGCGACGTACGAACCGCCGAGCGTCCAGCACGGCGGCCACGGTTACGAGGCCTACTCCACCGCCGGTTTCGACACCGGCACCTTCGCCACCGACCCGCTCTTCGGCGACATGCCCGGCACCGAGTACGACACGGGCCAGTGGGCGACCACCACGGCCACCCAGGAGCAGCCGGCCGCCTACGACACGTACGCAGGTCAGCACCACGCCGCCGCGTACGACACCGGCAGCTACGACACCACCTCCGCCTGGCCGACCGGCGGTTACCCGCACCTCGCCGACATCCCCGCCCAGCCGGGCCCGGACAGCTCGGGCCAGTGGGACGCCACCGCCTGGAACGAGGGCCCCTCGACCGGCCAGTGGGAGACGCAGGCCGTCGAGACGCAGACCTTCGAGACGGACACCTTCGGCACGGACACAGGCTCGTTCGACACGGGTTCGTTCGACCAGGGCTCGTTCGACACGGGTTCATTCGACGCCGCCGCGTGGAACTCCCCCGACCAGACTCCCGGGGCGCGCGAGGAGCACGAAGACCGCGAGGCAATCGAAGCGCACGAGGATCAGGGGGCGCACAACTCGTCGCACGAGCCGCACGACGCGCCCCTTTCGTACGAGCCCGCGGAATCCGAGGACGCGCAGCCGTACGAACTCACCGAGCAGTACGAGATCGCCGCCGACGCCCCGTATACGGCCGCGGAGCCCGAACCGGCGCTCGACGGCCCGGCCCCCGGGTCCCGTGCCGCCGCCCGAGGCAAGTCCGGCGGCTCCGGTGCGGGCCGCTCGCGGACCCGCCGCCGCACCCCCGCCAAGCGTTCCGCCCTGTTCACCGTCGCCGTGCCCTCGGCCTGCGTGATGGGCGTCGCCGGAGTGGCCGCCGCCTCCGTGGGCAGCTTCGGCGGCGACGAGGGCAAGGAGACGACGGCCTCGGCCCCGGACGCCGCCCCCGTGAAGCCCTCCACCGCCAACAGCAAGCTGGACACCCAGCTGGCGAATCTCTCCGCGGACGCGGGTGACTTCGCGGACCGCGCGAGCCGTACGCAGGAACGTATCGACCTGAAGGCCGAGAAGGTCGCCGCCCAGAAGAAGGCGGCCGCGGCAGCGGCGCGCAAGGAGCGGCTCCGCCCGAAGTTCGCGCTGCCGGTGAAGCAGCACGGCCTGAGCGCGCAGTACGGCCAGGCCGGCGTCAACTGGATGTCGGCGCACTCCGGCATCGACTTCCCCGTGTCGTACGGCACGGAGGTCTACGCCGCGACCGACGGCACCGTGACCACGAAGTGGAACAGCGCCTACGGCAACATGGCGATCGTGACCGCCAAGGACGGCACGGAGACGTGGTACTGCCACCTCTCCTCGCACAAGATCTCCAGCGGCCCCGTGAAGGCGGGCGAGACGATCGCCTTCTCCGGGAACTCCGGCAACTCCACGGGACCGCACCTGCACTTCGAGGTGCGGCCCAGCGGCGGCTCGGCGATCGACCCGCTGCCGTGGCTGCGCAGCCACGGCCTCGACCCGCTCTAACTCCGGCCGCCGCCCCCCGGCGTTGCCGTTACAGCTTCTCGACCGGCGCGTACCGCAGCAGGAGCCGCTTCGGCTTGGGCTCGCCGAAGTCCACCGTCGCCTCGGCGTTCGCACCCGTGCCCTTCACGCCGACCACGGTCCCGAGGCCGAACTGGTCGTGCGTGACCCGGTCCCCGATCGCCAGCGAGACCACCGGCTTCTCCGAGGCGCGGCGGGTGGCGAAGCCCTGCGCCCCGCCCGTGCGCGAGCGCGAGGAGGACAGCGACGAGGCGATGCCCGCGGCGGGACCCGACGACGCGAGGGCGCCGACGGAGCCCTTCCGCTTCCAGTCCAGATACGTATCCGGAATCTCTTCCAGGAAGCGCGAGGGCGGGTTGTACGAGGGCTGGCCCCAGGCGCTGCGCATCGAGGACCGCGTGAGGTAGAGCCGCTCGCGCGCGCGGGTGATGCCCACGTAGGCGAGGCGGCGCTCCTCCTCCAGCTCCTTGACCTGTCCGAGAGCGCGCATGTGCGGGAAGACCCCGTCCTCCATGCCGGTCAGGAACACCACGGGGAACTCAAGGCCCTTCGCGGTGTGCAGCGTCATGAGGGTGATGACTCCGGAGCCGTCGTCCTCCTCATCCGGAATCTGGTCGGAGTCGGCGACGAGCGCGACGCGCTCCAGGAAGTCGGAGAGCGTGCCGGCCGGAGCGACGGCCCCCTCGCCGGCCTCCGCCTGGCCGTCCTCCTGGGCACCGGCCGCCTGGGCGTTCTCCTGCTCGAACTCCAGCGCGACCGCTGCGAGTTCCTGGAGGTTCTCGATGCGGGTCTCGTCCTGCGGGTCCGTCGAGGCCTGCAACTCCGCGAGGTAACCGGTCCGTTCGAGCACGGCCTCCAGGACGACGGCCGGGCCCGCGCCGGACTCGACGATGGTCCGCAGCTCCTCCATGAGCGTGTTGAACCGCCTGACGGCGTTGGTCGAGCGGGCCGCCATTCCGTACGCCTCGTCGACGCGGCGCAGCGCCTGCGGGAAGGAGATCTTCTCGCGCTGCGCCAGCGCGTCGATCATCGCCTCGGCGCGGTCGCCGATGCCCCTCTTGGGGACGTTCAGGATGCGGCGCAGCGGGACCGCGTCCTCGGGATTGGCGAGAACGCGCAGGTAGGCCAGCACATCGCGGACCTCCTTGCGCTCGTAGAAGCGGACGCCGCCGACGACCTTGTAGGGCAGGCCGACGCGGATGAAGATCTCTTCGAAGACACGGGACTGGGCGTTCGTGCGGTAGAAGATCGCGACGTCGCCGGCCTTCGCCTCGCCCGCGTCCGTGAGCCGGTCGATCTCGTCGGCGACGAACTGCGCCTCGTCGTGCTCGGTGTCGGCCACATAGCCGGTGATGCGGGCGCCCGCGCCCTGGTTGGTCCAGAGGTTCTTCGGGCGGCGGCTCTCGTTGCGCTCGATGACCGCGTTCGCGGCGCTCAGGATCGTCTGCGTGGAGCGGTAGTTCTGCTCCAGGAGGATCGTGGTGGCGTCGGTGTAGTCCTCCTCGAACTGGAGGATGTTGCGGATGGTGGCGCCACGGAAGGCGTAGATCGACTGGTCCGCGTCACCCACCACGCACAGCTCGGCCGGATCGTCGCCCTCGCCTCCGGAGGGGCCGACCAGCTCGCGCACCAGGGCGTACTGCGCGTGGTTCGTGTCCTGGTACTCGTCGACCATGACGTGCCGGAAGCGGCGGCGGTAGTGCTCGGCGACGTCCGGGAAGGCGCGCAGAAGGTGGACCGTCGTCATGATCAGGTCGTCGAAGTCCAGCGCATTCGCCTCACGCAGGCGCGACTGGTACATGGCGTAGGCCTGCGCGAGGGTCTTCTCAAAACCGTCGGCGGCCTGGGCGGCGAAGTCCTCCTCGTCGATCAGCTCGTTCTTCAGGTTGGAGATCTTGGCGCTGAAGGACTTCGGCGGGAACTTCTTCGGGTCGAGGTCCAGGTCGCGGCAGACCAGGGCCATCAGACGCTTGGAGTCCGCGGCGTCGTAGATCGAGAAGGAGGACGTGAAGCCGAGCTTCTTGTACTCGCGGCGCAGGATGCGGACGCAGGCGCTGTGGAAGGTCGAGACCCACATCGCGTTGGCCCGGGGGCCCACGAGCTGCTCGACGCGCTCCTTCATCTCGCCCGCGGCCTTGTTCGTGAAGGTGATCGCGAGGATCTGACCGGGGTGCACACCGCGCTGCGCGAGGAGGTACGCGATGCGGTGGGTCAGCACGCGGGTCTTGCCGGAACCGGCACCGGCGACGATGAGCAGCGGGGAGCCGGCGTGCACGACCGCCGCGCGCTGGTTCTCGTTCAGCCCCTCCAGGAGCGTCGCCGGGTCGATGACCGGGCGCGGGGCACCGTCGCGGTAGTGCGTGTCCCGGGTCATGGGCACGTCGAATTTTCCGCTGAACAAGTCGTCCGGAACCGGTTCCGGAGCGCTGTCCTCGGGCGGCGGCGGGGGCTCTTCGTCCGCGGCCCGGGAAGGCTGCAGGTCCGCCAGGAAGCTGTCATCAAAGAGGCTGCTCATCGCCTCCCGAGTCTAGGCGGCCCCACTGACAACCTGCCCCGGGTTCCGGCCACCTTCCTCCCCGACCCGCCTCACCTACGCCCCGCCCGCGCCCGGTCACGCTCCGCCACCTACGAGCCGAGCCGCCCCAGGGGTCCCGCGAAGTAACGGAAATGTATCGGGCATATCGAACATCAACCTTCACACGCGCCACACGAGTTGGCTAGCGTGCTCCGCGGGCCGCCCGTCCCCCACCGGCGAACACGCCGGGAGCGGGCCGCCTCCGCCGAGTCCGACCTGTTCGGAGCCGGGGACCCACCGAAAACTTGGGGTGAATCGGTCCCGTACGAAGTACGGGACCGTAGGGCAACCTTCCGGACCAGCCGCCCGAACCCGACAGCTAACCCGGTAGGCGGTCTACGGAAGGAGTCGCCTCCCTTGGCGTCGCACCGCAAGCCGCGGACCCGGACGGTCGGAATGGCCGGACTCGCCGGAATCCCCGGAATACGCACCGCTCCCGCCGTCGGCATCACGACGGCCGCCCTCACCTCTGTGGCGCTCCTGTCACAGAGCGCGCAGGCGGCTCCCTCCGCGCCGGGTAAGCCCAGTCTCGAAGAGGTGCGGAAGAAGGTCGACGACCTGTACCACCAGGCGGGCGTGGCCACCCAGAAGTACAACGCGGCCAAGGAGAAGACCGAGAAGCAGCGCAAGAAGGTCGGCCGACTGCTCGACCATGTCGCCGAGCGCGCGGACAAGCTGAACGAGGCGCGCCAGGAACTCGGCTCCGTCGCCGCCGCCCAGTACCGCACCGGGGCC
Source organism: Streptomyces huasconensis (assembly GCA_004010275.1). GTDB lineage: Bacteria > Actinomycetota > Actinomycetes > Streptomycetales > Streptomycetaceae > Streptomyces > Streptomyces huasconensis. Next base: position 43,379 of record RBWT01000029.1, on the reverse strand, counting down.
GTCTCCCACACCGCCACGATGATGCTCGCCGAGGACCCGCAGGGCTACTTCGACCAGAACCACCTGGCGGACCGGCTCACCAAGCGGCAGAAGAAGGCCGTCGACGACTACCAGACGCAGCAGGCGTCGGCGACGAAGCAGCGTGCAAAGGCCGCGCGGAGCCTGGAGACGCTGAGCGACTCACGGGACGACCTCAGGACGAGCAAGCGGGCCGTCCAGAAGAAGCTGGGTGAGGCACGTGAGCTTCTCTCGGAGCTGACCGCCGAGGAGAAGGCCCGGCTCGCCGCGATCGAGCGGCAGAAGGAACGGGAGGCCAAGCGCAAGGCCGAAGAACTGGCCCGCAAGGAGGCCGCCGAGGCGGAGCGCAAGCGCAAGGCGGAGGAGGCGCCCCAGAAGGAGCGGAAGGAGCAGGGGGAGGGGGGCGCAGGTTCAGGCTCCGGCTCCGCTCCCGGCACGGACACCGGTTCCGGCTCCGGTCCCGGTTCTGACCCCGGCTCTGGCCCCGGAAGCACCGACGGCGGTTACGCCACCAAGGCCGCGAAGGTCATCGCCTTCGCGGAGGCACAGATCGGCAAGCCGTACGTCTGGGGCGCGACCGGGCCCGACTCCTACGACTGCTCCGGGCTCACCCAGGACGCGTGGAAGGCCGCGGGGATCACGCTGCCGCGCACGACGTGGGACCAGGTGAAGGCCGGCATGACCGTGAAGACTGCGACGCCAAACCCGGTGACCTGGTCTTCTTCTACGACGACATCAGCCACGTAGGGATCTACATCGGTGGCGGCAAGATGATCCACGCCCCGAAGCCGGGTGCGAAGGTCCGCGTCGAGTCGATCTTCTACATGCCGATCCACAGCATGGTGCGCCCGGCGTAACCACGCCCCGGCGTAACCGCGGAAGAACACCCTCTACGCGCGCGTGCCGCACTTCCGGAGAAGTGCGGGCCACGCGCGCGTAGAGGGTCGTTCGCAGGATCAGGTCCACAGCACGGCGATGAAGATGTTCGCCGTGGTCAGCAGCCCCACCGCGCCGAATACGCCCTTGTCGATCTTCTCCTCGTCCCGCTTCACGTAGACCAGCGCGAGGATCACGATCAGGACGGCCATCTTGATGCCGATCTTGACGTTGTTGACCGCGTTGTCGTCCGCCTGGTTGAGGCCCACGAGGGCCACGCCGGTGACGAGCATGGTCAGCGCGCCGTGCAGCATCGCGGGACTGAAGCGGGCGGTGCCCTGGCCCATCTGCTTCATCTGGGTCAGGAAGCCGCCCAGGAGTGAGGCGATGCCGATGATGTGCAGGCCGACGAAGAGATGGATGAGTACGTCCATGAGGCCGGAGCCTAGTCGGGCTCCGTACCGCCCCTCACAGGCGGGCTCCGGGACGGGCCCTGGGTGGGCCCAGAGGCGGGCTCAGGGGCGGGCTCAGAGATGGGCGCGCCCCCAGGCCCATACCACCCTCTGCCGGGCAGGCAAGGCACAAACCGCCCCATTGGTCACAGCTGTCCGCGAAGCCGCCCTCGACCCGTCAGCACTGCGGACAGGCGCGGTCACGATTCCGACCTTCTCCGGCAGTTGCGCACAATCCGCCTCCGGGCCGTGACGCCCAGGTTTAGCGTCCTTCACCAGGTGACCGGCTCCCCACCGCCGCCCCCGCTCAGGGCGGCAGCCGGACACCCCCGCCGAGAAACCCGGTGGCGGCCCGTCCCCCTGTGCGGGCCGCCACCGGCCAGCTAAGGAGCACCTTCGTGGCAGCGCACCGCAAGCCCAAACAGCGCTCGCTCAGCGGCCCCGCGGCCCGCACCGCCGCCACCCTCGCTCTCGCGGGAGCCGCCTCGGTGGCCGCGTTCGACGGCTCGGGACACGCGGACCCCCGGCTCAGCCCCGCCGAAGTGAAGGTCAAGGTCGACGCCCTCTACCGCGAGGCGGAGATCGCCACCGAGAAGTACAACGGCGCTAAGGAGAAGGCCGAGAAAGCCGAGAAGTCGCTCGACGCACTGCGCGACGAGGCGGCCCGCAAGGCCGAGAAACTCAACGCCGCCCGCAACGACCTGGGTTCCTACGCCACAGCGCAGTACCGCGCGGGCGGCATCACCCCCTCCATGCAACTCGCGCTCTCCTCCGACCCTGATCAGTTCCTGGGCCGCGCCTCCCTCGCCGACCGGGCGGGCAGCCGCCAGGCCGCGGCCCTCAACGGTGTACGCAAGAGGCTCCAGGAGGTCGCCCAGCTGCGCGCCGAGGCCGATGGCCGCCTGGCCACCCTCCGCGCGCGCCAGACAGACCTGCGAAAACACAAGAAGACCGTCACCGGCAAGCTTGCCGAGGCCAAGCGGCTACTGGCCCGGCTCACCGAGGAACAGCGCGTGGAGTACGCGCGGCTCGCGGACGGGGATCAGGGTCGTGACAGCGGCCGGGCCGCCCGTTCGGACACCCGCCACACTCCGCCGGGCGGCACCGCCAGCGGTACCACCCAGGCTCCCAACACCCGCGCGGCCGCCGCCGTTGCCTACGCGTACCGAGCCATCGGCAGCCCCTACGTGTGGGGCGCGACGGGCCCCAGCGCCTTCGACTGCTCAGGGCTGATCCAGGCCGCGTACCGCTCGGCCGGCGTCTCACTGCCTCGCACCACCTACGCCCAGATCGCAGCGGGCCAGCGCATCCCGCGCTCCACGCTACGCCCCGGTGACCTGGTGTTCTTCTACTCCGACATCAGTCACGTCGGCATGTATGTGGGCAACGGCCGGATGATCCACGCCCCCAACCCGGGCGCCCCGGTGCGGGTCGCGCCGATCGACGAGATGCCGTTCGCCGGTGCCACCCGGGTGGTGTGAACCGGCCCGCCTGACCCCAGTACTGTCGGGTCCATGCCCAGCCGTACGTTGCCGCCGCCTCCCCCTCCCCCGTATCTGCGGATCTGGCCGGACCGGCAGGCCCTGCTCACCGATCGCGGCCTGGCCCTTCAGGAACTGCTCAGGCGACACCTGGGAGTGCACCGGCTTCTCTTCCTGTGGCTGTGCGGAGCCGCCGCCGTCATCGGCTGGGCGCTGCTGATGCAGCCGGTCAAGCTCATCGAGGAGAAGGACCCCACGGGCATCATCCTCGGCCCGGTCCTCGCGATCCTCGGTCTCGCGGCGCTGGCCCCCGCCGTGGTCGGCGTCGTCTTCAGCATCCGCCGCGACCGGCGGATACGGGAACTCGCCAACGCCTGGCTCGCATTGGACCACCACCCCGCCTCCGACGCCCGGCTGCGCGCCCCCGGCCTCAGCCTCCTCTGGCTCCTGTCCTCCCTCGCCGTCTCCGCCCTCGGCCTGTGGGCGTCCTTCGCGTCGGCCGCGTACGCCGAACCCGGCCACCAGACCTACGCCGACGTCGCCCTCGGCATGGGCGTCGGCCTGATCCTGTGGCTGACGGGCCTCCTGGGCGCCGCCAAGGCCCTCAGCCACTACCGCTGGGCACTGCGGATGCTGAGCCCCTCGACTGCGGGAACGGCCGCACAGGTCCCTTAGCCTTCGGCGCATTCCGTAGGTCCGCTAGCCCTCGGCGCGTGCCGTGGGTCCAGCAGCTCGCGGGACCTGCCTCGGTGTCGTGGGTTCTCCCCGGTCCTACCGACCCGTCAAGCCCCGACAAGTACAGGCACAGGCACAGGCACAGACCCTCAGACCAGCCGTCGCGCCGTCGCCCACCGTGTCAGCTCGTGGCGGTTGGACAACTGGAGCTTCCTCAGGACCGCCGAGACATGCGACTCGACCGTCTTCACGGAGATGTAGAGCTGCTTGGCGATCTCCTTGTACGCGTACCCGCGCGCGATGAGCCGCAGGACCTCCCGCTCACGCTGCGTGAGCCGGTCCAGGTCCTCGTCGACCGGAGGCGCGTCGGTGGAGGCGAAGGCGTCCAGGACGAAGCCCGCCAGCCGCGGCGAGAACACCGCGTCGCCGTCCTGCACGCGGAAGATGGAGTCCACCAGGTCCGTACCGGTGATGGTCTTGGTGACATAGCCGCGGGCACCGCCCCGGATGACCCCGATGACGTCCTCGGCGGCGTCCGACACCGAGAGCGCCAGAAAGCGCACCGGGTTCTCCGCGTCGGACATCAACGGAGCGCAGCGGCGCAGCACTTCCACGCCACCGCCCCCGGGGAGGTGCACATCCAGCAGAACGACTTCGGGGCGCGCGGCCGTGATGACCGTGACCGCCTGGTCGACGTCGGCGGCCTCGCCGACCACCTCCACGCCCGTGATGTCGGTCCGGCCGATCTCCGCCTGCACCCCGGTGCGGAACATCCGGTGGTCGTCGACGAGGACGACCCGCACACGACGCCCACCCGCACCGCCCTCGTCCGACCCGGTCGGCTCCGCGGGTTCGCCCGCCTCGGTCGCGTCGCTCATGTCGTCGCCGTCCTCTCCATCTCCAGCTCGACTTCCGTGCCGCCGCCGGGCACCGCGCGCAACCGCGCCGTGCCGCCATTGCGCTGCATGCGGCCGATGATCGATTCTCGTACGCCCATGCGGTCGTCGGGCACCGAATCCAGGTCGAATCCAGGGCCGCGGTCCCGGACGGAGACGAACACCGTCTCTCCCTCGACTTCCGCGAAGACCTGCACCGCGCCGCCCTCGCCACCGTACTTGGCGGCATTCACCATGGCTTCCCTCGCGGCCTGCATCTGCGCGGTGAGCCGCTCGTCGAGCGGGCAGTCACCGACCACGACGACCTCGATCGGGACGCCGTGCTTGTCCTCCACCTCCGCCGCGCTCTGGCGGACCGCCTCGGCGAGGGTCTCGGGTTCCTCGTCCTCGTCCTTGCCGTTGCCCTCGGGTCTGTAGAGCCAGGCCCGCAGGTCGCGCTCCTGGGCCCGGGCGAGACGGCGCACCTCGCTCGGGCTCTCCGCGTTGCGCTGGATCAGGGTGAGGGTGTGCAGCACCGAGTCGTGCACATGGGCGGCGACCTCGGCTCTCTCCTGGGCGCGGATGCGCATCAGCCGCTCCTCGGAGAGGTCCTGCGCCATGCGGACGAGGTAGGGACCCGCGAGGAGCGCGACGCCGACGAGCACGGCGAGGGCGGCCTGGAGCACCGCGCCCAGGTGGGCGGCCGAGCCTTGGAGCACGAAGATCCCGGACACGCCGGCGCCGACCAGGAGGACACCGGCGGCCGACCGGGCGAGCGTCAGGGTGCGTCTGCGTCGCCCCACGGCCACCCAGCGGGCCCGGCGGGCGTTGTCGGCCTGCCGCCAGACCAGGGCGACGCCCGCGGCGACGAGCAGGGTCGGGACGACATACGCCTTCGTCGAGCCGTCCAGGTCCACATTGCCGACGAAGACCATGGAGACGACGACCATCGCGAGGAGCGCGACGATCTGCCCCTTGTCCGGCTTGCGGGCCACGAGTCTGCGGCGGCCGTCCGCCGAAGTCTCGGTCATGGGCGAAGGCGGCCGCTCGGAGTCGACGCCGCCGACGCCGAGCGGGACGAAGAACCAGAACGCCGCGTACAGCAAGGCGCCGAGGCCGTCCGCCGTGAACAGGCCGACGAAGATGAGGCGGACCCAGATCACGGGCAAGCCGAGATGTCCCGCGAGGCCGCGTGCGACACCGCCGAGCCAACGCCCGTCACCGCTGCGGTAGAGCTTGCGCAGCGGTCGGACGTCGTCGAGGGGAGGGGCAGCGGCTTCCGGCATGCCTCGATGTTCACACGGGGGCGCGGGCACGGACATCAGGGTCGATCCCCGAGACTTCCCTGATCTCGCCCCCTGGCTCGTCCCTGTCAGGGCCGAGGCCCGAAGAGTCTCAGGGGCGATATCAGGGTCGGGCCAGGGTTTTCCCGACTGCCGCGGCGGGCCCACGGCGGTCACCATGGACACATGACAGATCAGCAGCCCGCCGAGACGGAGACCGAGGCCGCCATCCGCGGCGCCCTGCGCGACGCGTACGGCGCCCCGGAAGGTCCCGCGGGCGCGCACGACCCGGGCCTGCCCGCGGAGGAGCGGAAGTTCCGCCGCGACCGCCGGCACCGAAGGCTCGGTGGTGTGTGCGCGGGGCTCGGGCGGCACTGCGACATGGACCCGGTGATCTTCCGCATCGGGGTCGCGGTCCTCGCCATCACCAGCGGCCTCGGCCTGGTCTTCTACGGCTTCGCCTGGCTCTGCGTGCCGTACGAGGACGAGGAGGAGAACGAGGCGCGCAGACTCCTCTCCGGCCGGGTCGACGGCCAGGCGCTGACGGCCGTGCTCTTCGCGCTCGTCGGCTGCGGCGTCTTCCTCACCTTGTTGAACAACGGCGGGGCGCTCACCTTCGCCGCCGTCCTGACCCTTCTCCTCGCGGGTGCGGGGTACTGGTCGCAGCAGCGCGGGGCCCCGGACTCGGACCCGGTCGCCGTTCAGGCCGCGGCGGACGCCCCGCCCGAGGCGAAGGCGCCACCGGTCGCCGGGAGCCCTTCCTGGTGGCGCGACCCCCTGGTCAAGGACGGCACACACGACGGGCTCTCCGGCTACTTCTGGGGGCCCGAGGGCCTCGACATCGCCTATCAGCCGACGGGCCACCGAGGCGTGCCCCGCGCCAAGGCCGCGGCCGCCTCGCCGCCCCAGCCGCACGGGCCACGCCGGATCGGCGGCTGGGTCTTCCTGCTCGCGTTGGTCGCGGGTGGCCTTGGCACCGGCCTGACCTGGGAGAGTCAGCCGCTCGGCACGACACTGCAGACCGGCCTGGCCTGCGCCCTCGCGGTCTTCGGTCTCGGCATCGCGATCAGTGCCTTCCTTGGACGCACGGGGGCCGGTTCGATCGTGCTCGCCGTGCTGACCGCCGGACTCCTCGCCGCCACGGCCGCCCTGCCGAAGAACATCACGACGCACTACACCCACACGGACTGGATACCGGCGACGGCAGCGGACGTCCGTTCCCAGTACGAGCTGGGTCTCGGCACGGGCACCCTCGACCTCAGCAAGATCGACGTCGACAAGGGACGGACGCTGAAGATTGGCGCCGAGGCCGGCGCGGGTGGCCTCAGAGTGATCGTGCCGAAGGACGCCACCGTGCGGCTGCACGCGGAAGTGGGCGTCGGCGACATCGTGTTGCCGGACGACAAGGGCAAGGACCTGGACGTCGCGCCGGGCCGGGAGAAGAAGGTGACGCTGAAGCCGCCCTCCGGCGGCGAGGACGGCGGCACGATCGATCTGCGGCTCGAAGTGGGCGTCGGACAAGCGAAGGTGACCCGTGCTACGTCATGAACTTCACCCCGGCAAGCTGGTGGCAGGCCTCTTCCTGCTGGCGGTCGCCGTCGTGTACGCGGGCGATGCCGGCGGCGCATGGGAAGCGCCGTGGTTCGTGGCCCTCCCGCTGGTGATGGTGGGCCTGTTGCTCGCGGGCGTCGCGGCAGCGATCCATGGGATACGCCCGCGCGGCGCGGCCCGTCGCCGCGGTCGCGCCCGAGGCCTCGAAGTGCCGCGGGAGTAGCTCCCGGACGCCCCGCGGCAGAGGCTCAGTGCTCAGAGGCTGAGTGCCTGGCGGAACCCCGGGAGTTCCTGCGGCGGGCGGCGAGCAGGGCATCCAGGGAGAGGACGGAGGCCCCGGCGAGCACCAGCGGGAGCCAGGCCATCAGATACACCAGGTCGTTGCCGTAGTAGTAGGGCTCGGTGGACCAGCTGACCGTGAGCCACAGGCTGAGCGAGATCAGCGCACCACCGAGCGCGGCGACCCGGGCGAACAGGCCGAGCAGGGTGCCGATGCCGACGGCGAGTTCACCGAAGGCGATGGCATAGCCGAAGCCGGCGGGGTTCTCGAGGGAGAGGTCGACCAGAGCCGGGATCGCGGAGATGTCGCGGACGCCCTCCATCATCTCGCCGATCGAGCCGGTTCCGTCCGCGCGCATGAAGGAACTGTCCGTGAGTTTGTCCAGGCCGGCGTAGATGAAGGTGACGCCGAGGAAGACCCGCAGAGGGAGCAGGGCGTAGCGGGTGGCGGACTGCCGCCAGTCGTCCCGCCGGGGGCGTCTGGTGTGGCTGTCGGTCCGGATTCCGTGAGCCATGGCTGTGCCGCCTCTCCCGTAGGCCCTGTCTTCTGACCTTACGCACGGGAGGGGGCTGCTGCTCATCACCGTGCGGCAGGAATGCACGACACCGGAAACGAAGCCCCAGGGGGAGGCTCTGATGCGTCAGTCGAGGTGGGTCAGCCGACGGCCTGGCCTGTGCAGCCGGTGGCTTGGCCCGCTGGCTCAGTCCGTGACGTCGATCGTGACGCGGTTCGTCTCCACGCCCGCGGCGGTGACGACCTGCACGTCGACCCGGCCCGGCTCGACGTCGACCGGCACGGGCACGGTCAGCGTCGCGTCGGCCGGATTGCTGAAGCCGCCGGGCACCGGCACGAGCGGCACGTGGACATGCACGGCGCCGATCCTGACGACCATGCGGGCAAGCCGGTCCGCGTCGCCCGCACCGGGTGGCACGAAGCCCGCACCGCGGATCTCGATGTCGTCGCCCGTGCGGATCGGGGCGTCGAGATCGCCGGCCTCCCGGGCGCGGACCACGGAGAGGATCACTGGGCGGCCGCCTTCGGAATACTTCCCCGCGAGGTATGTCGCGGCCGACACCAGGACCAGTACGGCGAGCCCCCACGGCAGATCGGGCAGCTGCTCGGGCCGCCGCGCGAGGCGTACGGCGGCGAAGACCACGGCGACGGCGCTGACCAGGACGTACTGCGCGTCGGTGAAGCTGCCGCGACCCGCGTCGTCGGTGAGCGTGTCGGCGGCCCGGGGTCGGTCCGCCCGCACCTTCTGCAACCGCTGGCCCAGGACGCGCAGGCCGACCACCCTGCGGACGAGGACGGCGACCCCGCACACCACGGCGAGGACGGTCACGACCCCCGCGGCACGGCCGAGCTCCAGCCCGGCGATCAGCTCGTCGCGCTGTCCGCGCCCCGATGCCGCTGCCAACTGCCCGGCGAGGACCAGCACCGCGAAGACGACGAGGAGCACCCAGCAGGCGGCGACGGCACGTGAGGTGGAGAGCCGGTTGTCCTCGCCGATCACCGGTGCGAGGACGCCGCCGTGCTCGCGGTGGACGTATGCCGCGCCGGTCAGCAGACCGCCCACCACCAGCCCGGCGAGCAGGCCCGCCGTGCGCGCCGCCGACCAGCCGGGGCCGATCGCGGTGAGCGCCTGGACGAGGAGGAGGACGCCGAAGGAACCCCAGACGACGCCGAGCGTGCGCGTCCACAGGCGCCGTAGCCAGGCCTCGCCCTCTGCCCTGCCGCGCTCCGCGACGGTTCGCGCGGACTGTGTCAGCTCGTCCGACACCCACTGGCGCGACGCTCCCGCCGAGTGCGCCACGGCGGCGGGCAGCCCTTGCCCGGCCGCCAGTTCATCGCGCTTGGTGAGGAACGCGGCCACGGCGCGCCGGTGCCCCTCGCGCGCGCCGTGCGGGCAGCCGCCGCACGTGCAGCCGCCCCCGTGGGCGCCCTGTCTCGCCTCCTGCACCGCCACCGCGTACGCCGCCTTCCCCACCCTCGGAGCCTTTGAGGCCTGTTGTGAACTGCCTAGCAGAGAAAGGGAATTGTGCCGCACTGAAAGGCGATCGAATCCCACGGGTCAGGTCAGCGGGGGTGAATGGGCCACGCGCGCGTTGACGGAGCGGCCGCGAGGGCCGGCCGCTGCCTCAGGCCAGCAGGTCCGGTTCGCTACGGCTGATGTCCTGCCACAGGGACTGGTAGTTGATCCACGCGACGAGGTCGCTGCCGAGTTGCTCACGGGTCTGCACCGCCTGCTTGTGGCCGATCAGCACCGGGCGACCCGCGGCGCGTGCGCTCAGCTGGACCTGGCAGGAGCGCTCCATGGAGAGGAACCACCAGGCCGCGGCGTCGACGGAGTCCCCCACGGTGAGCAGGCCGTGGTTGCGCAGGATCACCGCCTTGTGGCCGCCGAGCGCGGTCGCGATCCTGCGCCCCTCCTCGGCGTCCACGACGACGCCGGTGTAGCCGTCGTACAGCGCGTGGCTCTCGTAGAAGGCGCAGGCCTCCTGGGTGATGGGGTCCAGGAGTTCACCGAGCGTGGAGAGGGCGCGGCCGTGCAGCGAATGGCAGTGGGCGACGGCGACGACTTCGGGTCTGGCCAGGTGCGCCTGGGCGTGCACGGTGAAGGCGGCCTGGTTGACGTGGTAGCGCCCTTCGACCACCTGGCCGTCGGCGTTGGCGAGGACGAGATCGCTGACGGTGATGTGCTTGAAGGGCATCCCGAAGGGGTTCACCCAGAAGCAGTCCGTGTGTTCCGGGTCCCGCGCGGTGATGTGCCCGGAGACCCCGTCCTCGTACCCGAGCCGTCCGAAGATCCGCAGTGCCCCGGCGAGGCGTTCCTTCCGATACCGGCGTTCGTCCGCCGCCGAGTCGTGCACGGGCGGCAGCGCGAACTGCAACCGTTCGACAGGTATCGGTGTGGGTGCCTGCATGTGTCCTCCATCCCTGGCTGTACGAGGCGGAAGGTACCGGTGGCACGTACAGGAGAACAGGGGGGCGCCGCGGCCCGGGAGAGGCGGGAGCGAGGAAGGTCGGAGAGGCCCGGGGACGGGGTGCGCAAAGGCGACAGGAGATGTCGGGTATCGACGACACACTCAAGGCATGTCGTACAACTGGGAAGCCTTCGCCGCGGCGGAGCCCGGCCTCGCCGAGATCGTCGAGAAGCGCTTCGGCGCGTTCACCCACCATGTCCTCGCCACGCTGCGCAAGGACGGAGCGCCGCGTACCACTGGGCTCGAGGTCCGTTTCCTGTCCGGGGAGTTGTGGCTGGGCATGATGCCGGGCTCTCTCAAGGCGCTCGACCTGCGTCGGGACCCGCGCTTCGCGCTCCAGGCGAATCCGGGGTCCGGTTCCGACATGGCGGGCGGCGATGTCCGTATCGCGGGCCGGGCGGTCGAGGTGCGGGACCCTCAGGTCGTCGCGCGTTATGCGGACGCGGTCAATCCGCCGGACCCCGCGGCGTTCCAGCTCTTCCGCACCGAACTGACGGAGGTGGTCCGCACGTACATCGAGGACGGGACGTACCTGGCGGTGCAGCTGTGGAAGCCGGGCGCACCCCTGCGGACGACGCGCCGGACGTCGACCCGACGGCCCAGCCCACGGCCCAACCGGTGGCCCACCTGGCGGCTCACGCATCGACCCGCGCCGCACCCGGCATCACACCGCACAACACCACACGCGACGTCACGCCGGGCGCCCGGCCGCGCGCTCGACCGTGGGCCGGGTCGTCTACGGGGCCGCGCGCCGAGCGCGTCCACCGCCCCCGCACAGCGGACGGCGCCGTCTGCCACGGGGCGGACGGCGCGTTCAGGGGGTGCGGGAGGTCACTCCCACTCGATGGTCCCCGGCGGCTTCGACGTGACGTCGAGGACCACGCGGTTCACATCGGCGACCTCGTTCGTGATGCGGGTCGAGATCTTGGCGAGGACGTCGTACGGCATGCGCGTCCAGTCGGCCGTCATGGCGTCCTCGGACGAGACGGGGCGCAGCACGATCGGGTGGCCGTAGGTGCGGCCGTCGCCCTGCACGCCGACGCTGCGGACGTCCGCGAGCAGCACGACCGGACACTGCCAGATGTCGCGGTCGAGGCCGGCCTTCGTCAGCTCCTCGCGGGCGATGGCGTCGGCTTCGCGGAGGAGGTCGAGGCGTTCCTTGGTGACCTCGCCGACGATGCGGATGCCGAGGCCGGGGCCGGGGAACGGCTGGCGTTGGACGATCTCGTCCGGCAGGCCCAGCTCGGCGCCGACCATCCGGACCTCGTCCTTGAACAGCTTGCGCAGCGGCTCGATGAGCTTGAACTCGAGGTCCTCGGGGAGGCCGCCCACGTTGTGGTGGGACTTGATGTTGGCCGTGCCGGTGCCGCCGCCGGACTCCACCACGTCGGGGTAGAGCGTGCCCTGGACCAGGAACTCGACGGGCTGGTCGCCGGGGGCCTCGGCGACGATCTCCGCCTGGGCCTGCTCGAAGACGCGGATGAACTCACGGCCGATGATCTTCCGCTTCTCCTCGGGGTCGGAGACCCCGGCGAGGGCGTTCAGGAAGCGCTCCTGGGCGTCGACGACCTTCAGCTGCACGCCGGTCGCGGCGACGAAGTCCTTCTCGACCTGCTCGGTCTCGTCCTTGCGCATCAGGCCGTGGTCCACGTACACGCAGGTGAGCTGCGAGCCGATGGCCTTCTGTACGAGGGCGGCGGCGACGGCGGAGTCCACGCCGCCGGAGAGCCCGCAGATGGCGCGCTTGGTGCCGACCTGCTCGCGGATCGCGGCGACCTGCTCCTCGATGACGTTGCCGGTCGTCCAGTCCGGCTTGAGGCCGGCGCCGCGGTAGAGGAAGTGCTCCAGGACCTGCTGGCCGTGCGTGGAGTGCATCACCTCGGGGTGGTACTGCACGCCGTACAGCTTCTTCTCGTCGTCCTCGAAGGCGGCGACCGGCACGACGTCCGTGGAGGCGGTGACGGTGAAGCCCTCGGGCGCCGCGCTGCACGCGTCGCCGTGCGACATCCAGACGGACTGCTCGGTGGGCGTGCCCTCGAAGAGGGTGGAGCCGGCCTTGGAGACGGCGAGCGGCGTACGGCCGTACTCGCGGGCGCCGGTGTTGTCGACGGTGCCGCCGAGGGTCGCCGCCATCAGCTGGAAGCCGTAGCACATGCCGAAGACGGGGACGCCCGCCTCGAAGAGGGAGCGATCGAGGGTGGGTGCGTGCTCCGCGTACACCGACGAGGGGCCACCGGAGAGGATGATCGCCGCGGGCTGCTTGGCGAGCATCTCGGAGACGGGCATCGTGCTCGGCACGATCTCGCTGTAGACCCGTGCCTCACGGACGCGACGGGCGATGAGCTGGGCGTACTGCGCTCCGAAGTCGACGACCAGAACGGTGTCGGGAGCGGCGGCAGCGTGGGGCGCTGATGGCACGGCGGCGGCCTTCCGGCGTTGAGCGTTGAGCGAGAGGCTCAGTGCGTGTGCAGGGGGTCTGTTTTGTCGATTCTACCGGGCTCGACGGGGCCGCCCTCGTCGCATCCGACAGACCTTGCCGCAGGCGAACGTGGTCTGGACAGCCGTCTCAGCATCCGAGCCGCTCGCCGGACCGGATTGACCGGGCCCGCGCACGTGGGGGCATACTGGCCCCGTGAACAAGCACCTCGGCTTCCTCTTTACCTATGGCAACCGGCCCGCCGGCTGCCATGGTCGAGCTGCTTGATCCACTGACAAGCGACTTCCCAGGCGCCCCGGGCCGACAAGGCCCGGGGCGTTCTGTCATTTCCGGGCCTTGCCGCTCCGGGGCACCTCCACCGAACCACGAGGAGCCCCGCATGAACGCCACCGCCACCGCCACCCCCGCTGCCCCGGCCGCACCCGCCGCCTCCGCCGGGGCCCCCGCCGTCACCCCCGCCGAGAAGACCGGCGCCCGTACCCCCGAAGCCGTCGGGATGATCGAGAACGCCCGGGAGCGGATCGACGCGCTCGACGACCGCATCATCGGCCTCGTCCAGGAACGGATGGCCGTCTCGGCCGTGATCCAGGAGGCCCGGATCACCTCGGGCGGACGCCGCGTGAACCTCTCCCGCGAGATGGAGATCCTCGCCCACTACAGGGACGCGCTCGGCAAGCCCGGCACGACGCTCGCCATGACGCTCCTGGAGCTGAGCCGGGGCCGCGTCTGAGCCTCGCGGCCGGGCGGCTGGGCGATCGGTCGGCTGGGAAGGAGACGGCAGGCGGCTGCGGACCTGAGTTCGGGTCAGTTCTCACCCGTACGGCGCGTGACCGGTTCCGGGCAGGCTTCGTTGGTCCGGATGTCCGTGCCAGCCAGGGGCGGGCCCGCAAGAACCACGCGTGGCTCCGCTGGAGCGATGAGGCGTACGGGTCCGTACGGATCATGTCGTACGCCGTGGGACCTCGCTCCAGCGATGTGACCGGACGGCAGGGGACAGCAGCCCGGTCACCCAAGAGAACGGTCGGCCCCGGGGACGCCCGGAGCCGACGGCCTCTCTCCCATCCCGAACCGGTCGGAACCACCGGCCTCCGCCCGCATCGACTGGCCTTCGCCCGCATCGCCCGCCCTCCACCCGCATTGACTGGCCTTCGCCTCAGCCCGAGTCGGCTGATCTCTCTCCGGATCGCTCGCATACCTCCCGATCAGCTCGCCTACCGCCGGGTCAGCTCGCCTCCCCCCAGATCAACCCAGATCGGCCCAGATCGGCCCAGAGCAACTCGCATTCCTCGGACCACGCCCGCCCCGCCGAGGCCCCCGCCCGCCTTGGCCGGAATCCGCCTCTCGGCCGTCTCGGCGCCCCGGACGTTTTCCGCATAGATGCGGCTATGCACGGGTCGAAACAGATGTGGTCGAAATGGTTGCGTCCCCGACAGCCCATCGAGCACGATGCCTATCAAGGCGGGGCCAGCAAGCTTCCGTCCACCACCTCATTGCCATTGGTCGATACCACTGCGCGGCGCCCTCGGTGCGCCCGGGTCGGCCACCGGCGCACAGGCAGCGGCGCACTCCCCCCGGGCGCCGCCCCCAGGCACCGACGCCGCCCTGACGTCGGTGCCGAAAACGAAGGGCCCTGCGGATCTGTCCCGCGGGGCCCTTCGATCGGTCGGCGGGCGGCCGAGCGGCGCCCGCCCGACCCCCGAGAAAGCCGCTCTACAGCTTCTCGACCTTGGCGATCTGCGCGTCCACGATCTTTTCCGAGACGCCGAACTCCTTCGGCTTGAGGAGGTTGATCGAGTAGAAGGCCGCGAGCGTCGAACCGGTGCGCACGACAGTGAAGCTCATCGGCGTCTTCTGGCCCTCGATGAAACCCACGACCTTGTACGAGACCGCCTCGTCGCCCACCTTCGGGGCGGTCAGGGGGGCGACGTCGCGGTACTTGGAGCCGACGTGCTCGTACGCCTTGCACTTCTGCGTGGCCGTACGGAGACCGTCCATGACCTTCTCCGCGTCGTCCTGCTCGTGGGCGAGCAGCGCGAGGGTGGTGATCGTGCCGTCCAGTTCGTCGGGGCCGGTCACGGTGCGGCCGACGCGGGCCTTCGACGCCGGGTCGGTGGCGAACATGAACATGTCCGCGAGCGGCTGGCAGGTGGCCGGTTCGGCGGCCACGGTCTGCGCGGGCATGTCCGCCGCCGACATCTTCTGGACCTTGTAGCCCTTGAGGTCGCCCCTGGCGAGCACCGCCTTCTCCAGGTCGGCGGCGGACAGCACGGCCGGCTTCGTGGCGGACGGCTTCGGGTCCTGCGCGGACTTGGCCGGTTCCGACGGCTTCTTGCCGTCGTCGTCGCTGCCGCACGCTGCGGTCAGACCCAGCGCGACCGTGATGGACGCGGCCACGAGGGCCCGAGACACAGATGACTTCACGTTTCCTACTTTCATTCACGCGGCGCGGGTGACACACCCGCGCGAGGCGAAATGAAAGCGGCAAACTCGCCAACTTTGCCAGCGATTTGCATAACGATCAGAAACCGCCGGAAAGGTTGTACGGGTCGCGCGATAAATCAGAGTCTGCCGAGCTGCGCGTCGACGATCGCGGCCGCCACCTTCGGGTCCTCGTCCGCCTTGGGCGTGCCGACACTCTCCATGCCGTTCCGCTCCGCCTCCCTGTCGCGCTGGACGCCCTCGGGGTCGTACAGGTTCGACGCGTCGAAGACCGCGAGCGTGCCGCCGTCGCGTACGACTGTGATCGTCTGCCGCGCCACGTACTCACCCATGGGGTGGGCGAGCTTGTACGAGACCACCTCGTCACCGCCGAGGTTCGGCTTGTTCGCCCCAGCCGCCCCAGCCGCCCCGGTCGCCTCAGTCGGCCTGACCCCGAAGTAGCGGTGGCCGCCGACGTGGAAGGTGGCGCACTTCTTCGCCTTCGACGCCGCGCGCAGGTCCGCCATGAGGCGCTCCGCGTCAGCCTCGGCATAGGCGGACAGTCCGACGCGGGTCGTCGTGGAGTCCTTGTCGTCGGTACGGGTCAGGGTGCGGCTGACGTACGCCTCCGGCCTCGGTGAGGTGCCGGTGCCGAGGATGTCGGCAAGCGGGGCGCACACGGCGGGATCGGCCTCCCCCGCCTTCCCGGCGGTCCCTGCCTTCCCGGCCTTCCCGGCACCCTTCGGCTTCTCCACCTCGTAACCCTTGACGTCACCCGTCGCGAGAGCCGCCTTCTCCAGCCGAGCGGCCGCGGCGCCGCCCTTCGCGGAACCCGCGCCCGGCTTCGCCGACTTCTCGCCGTCGTCGCCGCCGCTTCCGCCGCAGGCCGATGTCGCCCCGAGAGTGGCCACGATCGACACGGCCACCACGACACGCGACACAGCTGACTTCACGATCATTCCCCCAGATTGTTCCCGGCCCGGCCGCTTGTCCCTGGCCCGGCGCGGTCACTCGCACCCCTTCTACGACGGAAGAAGATCGCGTCCGGTTCCGTTCCGGGCGCCGGACCCGCCGATCACGCGAGACCCACCGATCACGCGGGACCCACCGATCATCTGAGACCCACTCACCAGCCCCAGATCCAGAACCGGAACGGGCTGAGCAGCGCGATCGCCAAGGCCATGCCACCGATCACGATCACCACGCTCAACACCCGGCGGCCGCGCTCGGAACGCGGGTCGCGGCGCGGACCCGTGGGCGCCGCGCGCCAGTCGTCAAGCCGCCAGCGCACGGGATCGGCGTCGTCACGCCTGGCGCGCCGGCGGCGCAACCGCCCCCTGCGCTCGGCCTCTTGGCGCGCGGCCTCCTCGTCGAGCCGCGTTAGCCTCTCGGCCACCATGCGGGCCCGCGCGGACGGTTCCTTCGGCGCCGTCGAGCGGATGTCCCGCTCGCTGTCCCTCTCGAACTGCTCCCACACCTCGTCGGGTATGGCCAACGCTCTTCCCTCCCCTGCTCTCCCGTTCCCCCATCGCCCCCTCGGGCGGGGGCAGTTCTACGGCACCCCGTCTCGACGACACAAGGGCTGTGATGCAGGCCACACAAGGTTTCGGCGAAGGCGAGGACAACCATTTACCGGGATCACAGGTCATGTATGCAGTAACAACAGCCACATCCGCGGTCCACCGCGGGAACTTCCCTTTCCGCGCTGCCGACCAGGTGGCGCGCCGGACTTTATGAGGTCTCATGAAGCTTCGCCGTGCCATGGCAGCAGCGGCCGCCACGGCTGTCGTAGCGCCGCTGGCGCTCCTGTCCGCACCGGCCGCGTTCGCGGCGAGGGGTCTGTCTCCTCGACGGCCGCGTCGTCCGGGCAGGACAAGGCCCCTGCCCCCACGAGCACGACCACCGACGGGCCCAAGCAGACCCCGGACCCGGCGCAGGACACCACGCAGGGCCCGACGCACAAGCCCACCAAGAAGACTCCCCTGCCGAAGCCGCAGCTTCCGACCGAGAAGCCGACCAAGCCCACCAAGCCCTCGAAGACGGGCGAGCCCGGTGAACCCGGTGAGCCAGGCGGGACCGCGGAGGACGAGGACGAGAAGAAGCCGGGCAACTGCAAGGTCAAGGGCGGCGGCGTCGACCCCGACTCCGTGCTGGAGATCGAGTTTTCCGGCCTGCCCGAGAAGATCGTCGCGGGCAGCGGCTGGCACCCGTTCGAGCTGTCCGCCACCAACCCCACCGACGAGCCGCTCGGCGAGGTCGAGTGGTCCGTGTTCCTGAAGAACAAGTCGAAGACGGCCGACAAGCAGAGCTGGCTGCGGAAGTACGCCACCCTTCAGTACCTCGACCCCGAGACCGACACCTGGAAGTCGGTCAAGAGCGAGAAGGGCAGCGTCGCCTACGGCATCATCGACCTCGGCGCCGAGGAGACGGCCGACGTCGAGCTGCGGCTCAACGTCAACGTCAAGGCCCCGGCCGGCAAGGGCTACGCCTTCGGCCTCGGTGACTATGTGGACTCCAAGCTGGACTGCACGCGCGAGTCCGGCTCGTACGAGCCGCTGACGATCAGCAAGGCCGCCGACCAGAGCGAGCACCCGGGTACGCCGAAGCCGAAGCCGACCCTGACGCCGACCGCGCAGCCCTCGGCGACGCCGTCCGCGACCTCGACCCCCGCGCCGCGGTGGTCGTCGGCGCGGGCGCGGTCTTCGTCGTACGTCGCCGCAAGAGCGACACCGCCGCGTAAGGCACAGCGGCACCTGATCACGCGGAAGGACCTGCGCTCGGAGGGGGGCGCAGGTCCTTACGTGTATTTCCGGCCCCACTCACCTCTTGGGCGGCACCGCCGGCATCCCAAGGAACGGCAGCTTCAGCGCGCCGAAGGCGTCCGCCGGGACCGCCGGGGTCTTCGGTTCCACGGCCGTGAGCCGTTCGTACGGCCGGCCCTGCGCCGGACGCGGGTCCTCGCCGCCCTTGTTGGGCCAGAACGACATGGCCCGCTCGGCCTGCGCGGTGATCGTCAGGGACGGGTTCACGCCGAGGTTCGCGGAGACCGCGGCGCCGTCGACCACCGAGATCCCCGGGTGGCCGTAGAGCCGGTGGTAGGGGTCGATGACGCCGGTCTCGGCGGAGTCGCCGATGGGGCAGCCGCCGAGGAAGTGGGCGGTCAGCGGCGTGCCCATCAACTCGCCGATGTTCGACCCCGCGAAGCCGTTGATCTCCTGGGCCAGGAGCGTCGCCGCGCGCGTGGCCTCGGGGATCTGGTCGGGGTTCGGGGCGCCGTGGCCCTGGCGGGCGGTGAGCAGGCCCTTCCCGAGGCCCTTCTCCTTGCGGTACGTGGTCAGGGAGTTGTCGAGCGACTGCATGACCAGGCCGATGATGGTCCGCTCCGACCAGCGCCGGTTGGACAGCGAACGGACCAGGAGCGAGGGGTGGCGGGCCACGTTGCCGAGCCAGCCGGCGACCCGTGCCTTGCCGCCCTTCACGCTGTACGGGACTTGAAGCACCGTCAGGCTGCCCATGGCGTTGGACTTCTTGCCGTAGCGGACGGGCTCGATGTGCGTGGTCGCGTTCGGGTGGATCGACGAGGTGATGGCGACGCCCTTGGTGAAGTCCACCCGCTTCTGGCCGTGCCGCTTGCGGTAGCGGCGGTCGGTCGTCTGGGCGCCCACCAGGGCCTCGGAGTTGGTGCGCGTCAGCGTGCCGAGGCGCGGAGAGACGCGCGGGAGCAGGCCGGTGTCCTTCATGCGGTGCAGGAGCGTCTGCGTGCCGTACGTACCGGCGGCCAGGACGACCTTGCGGGCCCTGAAGACCCGCCCTTTGCCCTTGCGCTTGTCGTCGGTGGGCAGGGTGGCCACCGCGTAGCCGCCCCGTGAGTCCTCAGTGACGGCGACGACCGACGTCATCGGGTGGATGACCGCCCCGGCCTTCTCGGCCAGGTAGAGGTAGTTCTCGTTGAGGGTGTTCTTCGCGCCGTGCCGGCAGCCGGTCATGCACTCGCCGCACTCGGTGCACGCCCGCCGCGAAGGCCCCGCGCCACCGAAGTAGGGGTCCGGTACCTCGCCGCCGGGCCGTGTCGTCGACGTACCGTCCGCGTCCTCCTTGTCGCCGAAGAAGACGCCGACGGGGGCCATGTGGAAACTGTCCCCGACACCCATCGCCTCGGCGGTCGCCTTCAGGTGGACGTCGGAGGGCGTCGTCGTCGGGTTGAGCCGCACGCCGAGCATGCGTTTGGCCTGCTCGTAGTAGGGGCGCAGCTCGTCCTGCCAGTCCGTGATGTCCTTCCACTGCGGGTCCTGGAAGAACGGGGCGGGCGGTACGTAGAGCGTGTTGGCGTAGTTCAGTGAGCCGCCGCCGACTCCGGCGCCCGCGAGGACCATGACGTTGCCGAGCAGGTGGATGCGCTGGATGCCGAAGAGGCCGAGGGCGGGGGCCCAGAGGTAGTTCTTCAGGTCCCAGGAGTTCTTGGGCAGCGTCGCGCGCGTGAAGCGCCGTCCGGCTTCCAGTACGCCGACGCGGTACCCCTTCTCCGTCAGGCGCAGCGCGGACACCGCCCCGCCGAAGCCGCTGCCCACGACGATGACGTCATAGTCGTACGACGCCTCGTCACCCGCCTGGTTCCGGACAGAGCTGTCCTGTGACATCGACTCTCCTCATTGAGAACGGGCGCGCGGTTCCCCGCGCCTCTTCGGGGCGCTAGCGCAGGCGAAGCGCCTTCATGACCTTCAGGCTCGTGCTCATGAACGCCGCGTACTTCTCGTCGTCGAGGCCGAAGGAGGGTGCCATCGGCACGAGCCGCTGCTGGGCGACGGTCTGCGCCTCGGTGAACTTGAGGATGCCCTCGGAGCCGTGCCGGCGGCCGAGGCCCGAGTCCTTCATGCCGCCCATCGGGGACTGCACGCTGCCGTAGGCGGGCGCGTAGCCCTCGTTGATGTTGACGGTGCCGGTGCGCAGGCGGGCGGCGATCTCGCGGCCGCGGCGGCCGTCCTTCGTCCAGACCGAGGAGTTCAGCCCGTACGACGTGGAGTTGGCCAGCTCGACCGCTTCGTTCTCGTCCGTGAAACGGTAGATCGAGACGACCGGGCCGAAGGTCTCCTCGGTGCAGACCGCCATGGGGGCCTCGACGCCGTCCAGGATGGTCGGCTCGAAGAAGTAGGGGCCGATGTCGGGGCGCGCGACGCCGCCCGCGACCACCGTGGCGCCCTTGGCGACGGCCTCCTCGACGTGCCGGGTCACGGTCTCCAGCTGCCGCTCGCCGACGAGCGAACCCATGTCGGCGCCGTACGCGAGGGACGTGCCGAGCCGCATCGCCCTCGTCCGCTCGGCGAAGCGCTCCACGAAGCGGTCGGCGACGGACTCATGGACGTACAGCCGTTCGATGGAGATGCACAGCTGGCCCGCGGAGGAGAAGCAGGCGCGCACCGCGCCGGCCGCGGCCTTGTCGACGTCGGCGTCGTGCAGGACCAGCATGGCGTTCTTGCCGCCGAGTTCGAGCGAGACGCCGTCCAGGCCGGGCCGCGGCGCCCCCGCGCGACCTCGCGGCCGGTGCGGGTGGAGCCGGTGAAGGAGACGTAGTCGGCGTGCTTGACGACCTCGGGGCCGACGACCGGGCCCTCCCCGAGGACGACCTGGAAGACCTCGGACGGCAGGCCCGCCTCGATGATCAGGTCGCGGGCCCACAGGGCGGTGAGGCAGGTCTCCGTGTCGGGCTTCATCACCAGCGCGTTGCCCGCGACGAGAGCGGGCAGCGCGTCGCCGATGGAGAGTTCGAGCGGGTAGTTCCAGGGGGCGATCTGGCCGACGACGCCGCGCGGCTGACGGTTCTCGGTGACCTTGGTGAGGGCCGGGACGACGCCGGTGTGCCGCTTGGGGCTCAGGTACGAGGGGGCCTTGCGGCCGTAGTGCCGGGCGGCGACCGCGACGGCCTGGATCTCCTCGTGGGCGTGGAGGCGGGCCTTGCCGGTCTCCAGCTGGATCAGGTCGAGCACCTCGGCCTGGCGCTGGAGCACCAGGTCGTGGAAGCGGAGCAGGACGGCCGCGCGCTGCCGCACCGGGGTGCGGGCCCAGGCGATCTGGGCGGTGCGGGCGCGCTGGAACGCGGTGACCACGTCCTCGGGGGTGGACTCGGGCAGGTCGGCCAGCTTCTCGCCGGTGAGCGGCGTGTGGTTGGCCGTGCGCCCCGACCCGATGACGTCACGCGTGAGCTGGGCGATCAGCTCGGGCGTGACCACGTCGGCGGCGGTTCGCGCGCCTGCGGGGGCCGGGGCGGTCGGGTTGGTTCCGAGGGGCGCTGCGGTGGCCTGCGAGTCCGTCATGCCCGTGAGCGTAGGCCCACGTCAGGGTTTTGGGTACCCATCGGTAACGGGCTTCACGGGTCACGCACACGGCGCCAGTGATTGCTGGCGACAAAGCCGCTGATCAGGGCGTTGGCGCCCGCCGCGCCCCTCGCGACACCTGTCTCAGAGCTTGTCGAGCTCCAGCTTCTCGATCGCGGTCCTCGCCACCTCGCGGCCGCGGGCCGTGAAGTCGCCCTTGCCCGGGTAGTCGATCCACAGCCGGTACATGTCCCCCGACTTGGTCCGGTAGTAGAAGATCTTGGCCTCGTGCGGCAGCTCGGTTCGCGTGTCGGTGTACGTGACCGTGTTCTCGGCGGCGGGCCGGTCCTTGTACGTGGTCTCCTTCGTCTTCCCGCCCGGCGTGGGATCGCTGCCCATGTCGCTGAACAGCGACTCGCCGCTTTCCTTGAACTTCTCCATGTCGGCGTACGCCTGGGCGGCCGAGGTCCCGGCGACGTCCTGGGACGTGTCCTTCTTCTCGGCGAGGTCGAGCGTGATGAAGATGACGCCGCTCGGGTCGTCGTACCTGACCCAGGTCTTGTCCGTGTCTTCCGCTTCCGGCTTGCTCTCCGCGTAATGCTCCGGCGCGAAGACGGTGGCGTCGACCACTGACGCCTTGTGCTTCTTCCAGCCTTCAGCCGCGTCTGCGCCTCCGAACGGGTTCACCGCCACCAGCACGCCCGCCGCCACCGCCGCGACGACCACCCCGGCCATGACGGCCAGTGCCTTGCGGCTCAGGAAGACGCCCTTGCCGTCACGTCCCGCGCCGCCGCCCGCAGCCGTGACGACCTGCGTCGGCGCGGGCTGCGGCGGCTTCGCGGCCTCCTCCAGGAGGGCGCGGACCTGCGCGGCGTTCGGCCGCTGGGCGGGGTCCTTGGCCAGCAGGCCGTTGATGGCCCGGGCGAGCGGTCCCGAGGCGGAGGCGGGCGCGGCGGGCGTCGCGTTCAGGACGGACTGGAGCGTCGCCGGGGTGTTGTTGCGGCGGAAGGGCGAGACGCCCTCGGTCGCGGCGTAAAGCACGACGCCCAGCGACCAGAGGTCGGACGCCGGCCCCGGCCGCTGGCCCAACACCCGCTCCGGCGCGATGAATTCCGGCGAGCCGACGAAACCGCCGGTGTCCGTCAGATTCGTCTCGCCCTCGATCTGGGCGATGCCGAAGTCGGTGAGGACCACCCGGTCGTGCCTGCCGAGCATGACGTTGTCCGGCTTCACGTCACGGTGCAGGATGCCCGCCTGGTGCGCGGCGTCCAGGGCGTTGAGGACCTCCAGGCCGATGCGCGCGGCGTCGCGCGCGCCCAGCGTGCCTTCCTGCAGCGCGGCGCCGAGCGAGCGGCCCTGCACCAGCTCCATGACGATCCACGGCTGCCCGTCCTCGACCGCCACGTCGTGGACGTTGACCACCGCGGGGTGGTCGAGGCGGGCGGCGGCGCGGGCCTCGCGGCGCATCCGTTCGAAGGCGTTGGCACGCTCGCGCTCGGGCAGGTGGTCGGGCAGCCGCGGCTCCTTCACGGCGACCTCGCGGTCCACCGTCTCGTCCTTGGCGCGCCACACCGTGCCCATGCCGCCGTGGCCGAGCTTGGCCAGCAGCCGGTAGCGGCCCGCGATCAGCCGCCCGGCACCGGGGTCCGGCCCGGGCACGGCCACGGGTGCGGCGGCCTGCTGCGCGTACGGGTTGCCCGGGTGCGCGCCGCCGCTCTGCCCGGCGCGCCCTGGAGCAGGCGCTCCCGGGGCGGCGGGCTGCCCCGGAACACCGGGCTGTCGCGGCGGTTGCAAATTGAAACTCGTGGGCTCGTACGGACCGTAGGAGGCTCCCCCGTCATTACTCATGCCCCCATGACTACCCTGCGCCGAGCCTCCGTTTCCAGCCGGGCCCCCCAGTTGTGACCTGGGCGATGCACGCCACGGCGCGGGGCCTCACCGGCGTACGAAGGTGTCGACCACCGTGTCGAAGTACTTGCGCACCTGCTCCGCCTCCGCCACCGGTCCCGAGACCCACACGGCGTACATCCTGCCGCCCTCCTCCCAGCACAGGTCGTACGTGCGCCGCTCACCGGACGGCTCCTGGAAGCCGTCCCACGTGAACTCCAGGAGGGCGGCCGGGCGGCCGTTGCGCGTGGTCTCGGTGACCTCGCCGTCACGGTAACCGGGGTGGGTCCGCGGCCCCTCGGTGTCCGCGTGGCGCTGCGCGGCGAGCGGGCCGCCCGGCTTCCGGTCGGACTCCTTGATGCCGATGCGGTAGGTGCCGCCCGGCGAGACGTAGAAGACGCGGGGCCCCTCGGTCCGACGCGCGAAGCCCTTCGGCACGGCGATCGTGAAGCCCTCCGGGTCCTTCGCCAGGCGGTACCCGTCCGGCGGTTGAGGGGTGGACGGCTGGGGCGTGGTCGGCTGAGGCGTACGGGTGTTCTGAGTGAACGTCACGGTGGGCGTCGGGCCGCTGACGGAGGTGGACGGCGAGGCCGTGTTCGCCGGCGCACCGCTCTCCCCGTCCCTGCCGAGCAGCAGCGCGGCGGCCGAGACCCCGGCCCCGGCCATGGCCGCCGCCAGCGCCCCGGCGATCAGCATGACCCGCCCCTGGCGGACGCGCGCCGTGCCGGGCTCCGGGAGGCCGGCGCCTGTTCTGCCGTGGCCCGAGCGCGCGGGCATGTGACCGGTGTCGACGTACGCCCGCAGCAGTTGTTCCGCCTCCGCCGCGCCGAGGCGCCGTCGCGGGTCGCGCTCCAGGAGGCCGAGGACGGCCGGGAGGAGCGGTGCCGCGCTGTCCGGCGGCCGTATCTCCTCGTAGACGACGGCGTGCAGGACCCCGCCGATGGAGTCTCTGCGGAAGGGCGACTCGCCGGACAGCGCGGTGACGAGCAGCGCGCCGAGCGACCACAGGTCCGACTCCGGTCCGGTCCGCTCCCCCGCGATGCGCTCGGGCGCGGTGTACTCGGGCGAGCCCACGAACGACCCCACCTCCGTGAGCGTCGTCGCCCCGCTGACCTGCGCGATCCCGAAGTCGGTGAGGACGACGCGGCCGGTGGCGCGCTCCACGAGGACGTTGGCGGGCTTGAGATCGCGGTGCAGGATGCCCGCCTCGTGGGCCGTGCTCAGGGCGCCGAGGAGGTTGATGCCCATGCGCGCGACCGCCTGCGCGTCCAGCGGGCCGTGCCGCGCGATCTGGCCCGCGAGGGAGCCGCCCTCGATCAACTCCATCACTATGTAGGGCTGTTCGTCCTGCACGACGACGTCGTGGACGACGACGATGTGCGGGTGCCGCAGCTGCGCCACCGCCCGCGCCTCGCGCAGGGTCCGCTCGCGCGCCTGCGTGGCCTCGGTGTCGGAGAGCGACTCGTCCCGCTCCAGCTCCTTGACGGCGACCTGGCGCGCGAGCAGCAGATCGGTGGCCCGCCACACGACGCCCATACCGCCCCTGCCGAGCCGCGCCTCCAGGCGGTAACGGCCCGCGATCACACGGGCGCTGCCCCCACCTGCGTGGTCTCCCAGGCTCCCCATGCGGCCATCATGCCCCACACGTGTGCGAACGGAATGCGTCTCACCGAGCGGCTGGCGGGTTCCGGCCGCACGGGACGGGCGCGCCGGGAGCGCCGGGGGGCGCACCACGCGCCCCAGGGGCGGGCGCGGGGCGCTCAGCCCTCCCGCCAACCCCGCAGCATCGCGTCGAACTGCTCGCGGGTGGCGTCCCAGTTGTCGGCGGGGGCCGACATGTAGATGGCGTACTCCACGCCGTCACGGCTGAGATAGGTCTGTTCGATGGCGCGGCGCGGACCCCTGGTGGTGTCGTTCGCCCCGGCCTGCCAGCTGAACTCCCACAGGGCGCCCGGCTGGTCGCGGAACGTGTTGGAGTTGAGGTGCAGCCGCCGGTACTCGGGGAGCCGCAAGGTCTTCTCCAGCGCCAACAAGTGCAGGTACGCGGTCTCGTACTGCGGCTTCCTGTCGACACCGATGCGCAGGAAGCGGCGGCCGCCGTCGGGGGTGTAGTCGATCTGGTTCCCGTCCGTCTGGCGCTTCCAGCCCGGGGGCAGCATGAGGCTGAAGCCCTCCGGGTCCTTCACCCGCCGCCAGTCGGCGGGGATGCCGCCCACGGTCTCACCGGCGGTCTCCGCCGTGGACCGCTCCTGGCCGCCGCCTCCCGTGACCTGCAGATAGCCGAAGACCCCGGCGCCGCCGAGCAGCGCAGCCGCGACGGTCAGCTCGGCGACGGCCAGCCCGCGCCGACGCCTTCCCAGCCGGGCGGGCCGGGGCGGAGGCGTGGCCCCCGACCACCGTGTGGGGCCCGCCCGGCGCCTCCTCGGCCGCGGTGGCCGCCTCACGCCGTGCCGTGGTGGCCGGGCGCCGGCCCGGGGCGTGCGCCTGCGTCGGCACGTACGCCTGCGCGGTGTTCGGCCGCCGGCCCTCCGCGGCCTCGGCGAGCATGTGTTCGGCCTCCGCGGCGGTGGGCCTGGCCGCCGGGTCCTTGCGCAGCAGGGCGCTGATGACGGGCGCGAGGGCCCCGGCGTGCGCGGGCGGCGCGGGCTCCTCGGTGACCACGGCCTGCATGGTGCCGATCGGCGAGGTGCGCCGGAACGGAGAGGTGCCCTCGACCGCCGTGTACAGCGTCGCACCGAGCGCCCACAGGTCGGAGGCGGGGCCGGGGTTGGCGCCGCTGACCCGCTCGGGCGCCAGATAGTCGACGGAACCGACGACTTCCCCGGTGCGCGTGATCGTCGAGTCCCCCTCGATCGCCGCGATGCCGAAGTCGGTGAGCAGAATCCGCCGGTCCCGCGCCAGCAGGACGTTGCCGGGCTTGACGTCGCGGTGCAGCACCCCGGCGGCGTGCGCGGCGCGCAGGGCCTTGAGCGTCCACAGGCCGATGCGGGCGGCCTCGACGGCGTCGACGCGGCCCTCCTCCCTGACCGCGTCGGCCAGCGAGCGGCCTTCGACCAGCTCCATCACGATCCAGGGCCGGTCGTCGTACTCCAGGACGTCATGGACGGTGACCACGGCGGGATGGTTGATCCGGGCGGCGGCCCGCGCCTCGGCGTGCGTCCGCGCGAGGAGGACCGTCCGGTCGGCCTCCTGCACGTACTGCGCGGCCGTCAGTTCCTTGACGGCGACGGCACGGTGCAGCACCTCGTCGTGGGCGCGCCAGACGCGGCCCATGCCACCGCGGCCGATGGACTCCCCGAGTCGGTAGCGGCCCGCGAGGAGCAGGCCCTGGCTCTGATTCACGTTCCCCCGCAATGGTCTTGACAGGGTCAGGGTAGGGAGAGAGCGGCGCGCACGGAACCACAGGGGGCCCACGGAGACCTCTATGTGACGCATGCCGTGGATGTACCGGGGTGGGCGGGTCGGCGGTCCGCGCAGTGCCAGGGGCTAATCGGTGACCTGGTATGTCTTCGACGCCTGCTCGAACAGCCGCGTCACCTCGTCCCGTTCGGCCTCGGGTCCCCGCACCTGCACCACGTGGTACTTCCCGCCCGTGACCATCGCGAGGTTGCGTACGTAGACCTCACGGCCCTGTCCGTCCTGCCAGGTGAACTGCCCCTCCGCCATGGCCCGCCCGCCCACATCGATGCGGCGCATACCGCTGGAGGTGGCCCAGGAGGAGTCGCGGAACGGCTGAAGCTCGCGCTCGTGTTCCCGCTGGTACTTCATGGGGTCGCTGCCGTAGCTGTCCGTGGTGTCGCGCCCCGGCACCACGAGCAGTTCGAAGTCGCCGTCGGTGTAACGGATCTGGCCGCGCCCGTTCTTGGGCTGCCGGTCCCAACCGCGCGCCACGGCGACGCGGAAGCCTTCCGTGTCCCTGCGCAGGGTGAAGCCTTGCGGCACCTCGGGCCCGCTGGTCCGCGCCTCCTGCGAACTGGGGCTGTTGCCGGCCTTGCCCTCGCCCTCGCCCTTGCCTTCACCCTTGTCGCCGCTCTTGCCGTCGCTCTTCCCGTCGCCGTCGCCCTCGTCCTCGTGGCCGGGGTCCGTGCTCGCCTCGCCCACGGCCCCGGCGCGGTCGCCCGACCCCTTCTCGTCGGCCTTGGGCAGGAACAACATGGCGTACGCGACCGCCGCGGCGAGCCCGATGAGGATGGCCAGGAGCAGCAGCCGCCCGAGCGAACGGGGCCTCGCCGGGCCCCGAACTTGCGGCACCCGCTGCGGCACGGCCTCGCGCACCGGCTCGGCCTCGCGCGGCGGGGCCGCACTAAGCCGCGGCTCACGGGGAACGCGCGCGGCCTTGACGGCCCGCGTCTCCTTGCCCCTGCCCCGCTTGTGGCGGCCGTGCCCCCCGGCGGCGACGGGCGCGGCGGCGCGCGCCTGCCGCACGACCTCACCACGACGGCGTACGACGGGCAGCCGTCCGGCGTCGTACGGCGGCACCGGCACGACATGCGCCCCGGCCTCCGGCTCCGGAGCCGAGCGCACCAGGGAGCGGAGCCAGCCGCTCAGCTCCTCGAAGTCCAGCCGGTCGGTGGGGTCCTGACGCAGCAGGGACTCGACCACGGGCCGCAGCGGCCCGCACTCCTCGGCGAAGGCGGGCGGCTCGGCGCACACCATCTGCACCAGCTCGGCGGTGTTGTCCTCGGGGTAGGGCGCGTGTCCCTGCACGGCGCGGAAGAGCAGCGCGCCCAGGGCCCACAGATCGGTGGCGGGGCCGATCGGCGCGGCGAGCTGCCAGTTCTCGTGTACGGGGCCGGCCTGCTCGGGGGCCCACCGCTCGGTGACGGCCCCGACGACCACCATGCGCGCGTGCCGGGCCCGCTCGGCGGCCAGAGCGGTGGCGGGCCCGCGGGGGGCTCCGGCCTCACCGCCGGGTCCGTCCCATGCTCCTTGGGTGGCGCGTGGGGTGCCGGGGGTGTGCGGCGGGTGGCGGCGCCGCCCTGCCCCCGGTCCGTCGGGCCGCCGTACTCGCGCGGGGCCACTACTCGGGCCCCGTTCTCCCCCCGGCCCGCCTGGCCGGGGCCTCGGGCTCCGTCGCCGCCCCGGCCGGCGCGGTCTGCGTCCCGCGCCGCCAAGTCCTTCTGGCCGCCGCCGCGCGGAACCGCCCCATGCCAGGGCTTCGTACCGCCGACTCCGTAGGGGTCCGAGATCCGCCCGGCCGTCCCGGACTCCGCGTCACCGCCCCGTGGGCCGGGCACGCTGCCGCCCGCGGCCCTCCCGGGCAACGGCTCCTCCTCGACGCGCGCCGAGGCGCCCGTGCCGACGGCCCGTCGGCGCGCCCGCGCGATACGCCGCGACGGACCCGCCGCCCGCGCCCCGCGTCCCGCCCCGAGCGGAGCCCCCGGACTGCCCCGGCTCCCCGCCCCACTCGACCTCGTCGTACGCCTCCGGTGCGGGCTCGAGCGGCATCCCCCGGTCCTCGTAACCGGCCTGGGAAGCACTTTCGTACCCGGTCTGCGAGGCACCCCTATAGAGGCCCGCAGAGCTACCCTCAGCACCCTCGTGAGCGCCCTCGAAGGCGCCATCCTCATACGCGGCCACGTTCCCGACCGACCCCGCCGAACCGGCGGCCTCCCCCGCCTCGACGGGCCGGGGGTCGTACCCGCACAGGGCCTCCTCGGCCGCGCCGGCCGCGAGGCCCGTCAGCATCACGCGGCCGTCGTCGCAGATCAGGACCGTGCGCGCGGTGATGTTCCGGTGCACCCAGCCGTGCGCGTGCAGCACCCGCACGCCGCCAGGACATCCGCCGCCACCTCGGCGGCGCGGTAGGGGCTCAGCGGCTGGTCCGCGAGGAGTGCCGCCAGGGGCCTCGCCGCCACCAGTTCACTGACGATCCACAGCGAACCGCCCTCGGCGAACACGTCGAAGACCTGGTCGAGCCGGGGGTGGTCCGGTATCTGCGCGGCCGTCTGCGCCGCCTCCATCGCGCGCCGCACGGCCGGGTCCGTGGGCGTGCGCGTCGTACGCGCGGAGGCGCGCCGCACCCCGGCGCCGCCCGGACGCGCCCCCGCCCGGGGCACGAACCCCTCGGGCAGGTCGTCCTCGTCGAGCACCTCCGCCTCGACGACCTCGGGCAACGGCACCTGCCTGACCAGGACTTCCTGCCCGCTGTAGGTGTCGAAGGCCCGGGATTCGGCCAGCTCGTACTCGTCCGAGGGAGGCAGCGGCAGGCGGTAGCGGTCGGCGAGCACCCGTCCCGCATAGTCGTCCACGATGCCTCCCCCGTCCGCCCGGTGGTCAATTCCGATCGACTTACGGCTTGTTGTGGCTCGCTGCGGCATTGTGTGCCCGCAAGCCTTCACGATACGTGCCGTGGGCGAACCGCAATGAGGGGATACGAGATCTCAGCTCAGGACTTCGGCTCGAACGTCCTCGTGAAGGTCCGCCACGTGGCCCGCCGCTCCTCGCTCTTCCAGTCGGCGGCCTTGGCCGTGTACATCATTCCGTAGCCGAGCCCGCCGTTGACGACGAAGCCGCGGTCGACGGAACGGTACTTCGTGCCGCCCTCCACGTAGGTGAACTCCCAGTCGGCGGTGTTCCACCCGCGGAAGTCCACCTTCTCGATCCTGATCCGGTCGTACTGCGACCGGACCATGTAGTTCTCCTGGTTCTTCCAGTCGCTCACCGGGTTGTCCTTGGGCGTGGTCGTCCAACCGAGCAGCAGCTTCTGGCCGTCGGGCCCGGTGAACCGCGCGCCCGCCCTGCCCGTGGACTGGTACTTCCACCCCTTGGGCAGCCCGATCTTGAACCCCTGGTCGTGCTCGTACGTGGACGCGGCGCCGTCACCCGGCTTCTTGCCGTCGTCCTGGCTCGGGTCGTGCCCCTTGCCCTCGTCCGACCCCGGCTCGTCGTCCTTGCCCTGACCCTGGCCCTGTTCCTTGTCGTCGGCGGGACCGGAGCCCGCCGTCACGTCTCCTTGCCCGCGTCCTTGCCGGTGTCCTTGCCGCCCTCACCGCCCGCGGTCGCCCCGCTGGACGCGGCCTTGTCGCCGCCCTTGCTGTCCCGGCCGGAACCGCCGTCCTCACCGTTCGACAGCGCGAAGGCGAGCACCGTGCCGAGCACGGCGAGCACGGCCACCACGGACACGATGACCAGCGTCCGGCGCGGCACCACGTCGGTGAGCGACGCCTTGGGCGGCACCCGGGGCGCCACCCGCGGCGGCGCGCTCGGCGCCGACGGCACAGCGGCCCCACTCCTGGCCCCGGCCGCACCGGAACCGACCGAACCGGAACCAGCTCCTGGGCCCGTCCCCGAACCGGCAGCAACACCCGCACCGGCACCGGCAGCCGTACTGGCACCCGCACCCGCACCCGTCACCGACCCGGCGGCCTTGCGGACCGACCGCAGCGCCCCCTTCAGCCGATCCGCGGCCTCCTCGCCCTTGCGCCCCGCGACGGACCCGGAGGCACCGGCGGCAGCGGCACCCGCACCCGCCTTCTTCGTCAGCCTGGTCTGCGGCGGAACCGGCGGCAGGGGCACGACCTTGGTCGCCTCGACCGGTTCCGGCTCCGCTTGCGCCTTCGCCTCCGGCGCGCGGAGGACGTCCATCAGCAGCGCGCGCGCCCCGGCGTCGTCCAGCCGCTGCTGGGGGTCCTTGGCGAGCAGGCCGTAGATGACCGGCTCCAACGGCCCCGCGTTCACGGGCTTGTCGACGTCCTCGGTCATCACCGCGGTGAGGGTCGCGATGGCCGACCCCTTGTCGTACGGAGGGATGCCCTCCACCGCCGCGTACAGCAGGCCGCCGAGCGACCACAAGTCGGCCGCGGGGCCAGGCTTGTGCCCGCGCGCCCGCTCCGGGGAGATGTACGAGGGCGCGCCGACGAGCATGCCGGTCGACGTGATCGACGGGTCGCCCTCGACCTGGGCGATGCCGAAGTCGGTGAGCACGACCCGGCCGTCCTCGGCGATCAGCACGTTCGACGGCTTCACGTCGCGGTGCAGGATGCCCTCGCGGTGCGCTGAGCGCAGCACGTCGAGGATGGCGAGGCCGACCTCGGCGGCCCGCCTCGGCGTGAGCACGCCGTCCTCACGGATCGCCTCCGCGAGGGACTTGCCCTCGACCAGCTCCATCACGATCCACGGCCGGTCGTCCTCGTCGACGACGTCGTAGACCGTCACGGCGCTGGTATTGCGAATCCGCGCGATCGCCTTGGCCTCGCGCAGCGTCCGCGTGATGAGCCGCCGCTTCTCGTCCTCGTCGATGCTCGACGGGAACCGCAGCTCCTTCACCGCGACCGTACGGCCCAGCGTCTCGTCCTTGGCGCGCCACACAGTGCCCATGCCGCCGCGGCCGAGCACCTCT
This sequence comes from Streptomyces huasconensis, assembly GCA_004010275.1. GTDB lineage: Bacteria > Actinomycetota > Actinomycetes > Streptomycetales > Streptomycetaceae > Streptomyces > Streptomyces huasconensis. The sequence goes on along the minus strand of RBWT01000029.1, from coordinate 11,513 downwards.
CCCAGCCGGTACCGGCCGGCGAGGAGACGTTCGCTCCTGTCCCGACGGGCCTCACCCGTCTGCTCCGCGTCCGACATGCGTCCCCTCTGCTGCTACCGCTGCTACCCGAGCAACCCGCCCTGACAGAGCCTTCATTGTCCCTTACTCGGGGACCGGCCGGCGCCCAGGGTCCATCGACCCTCATGATGGCCCGCGCGCGAGGAGGAAGCGCCACGCCGACACCGTGCCCACCGGAGGCCATCGACCTGACGGTGATCCTCATCAGCCTGGCGGCAGGACCGCCACACACCCCGACGCCGACCACGGGCGACACTCTTCCGCTGCTCAGCGGTCCAGGCAAGGCCCTGGCCACGACCCTCGTGGCCCGGGAGCGGTCCGCACCACCTCCACTTCCCCTCTGTCTCTACGGCCTGCCCTCCCTCACGGAGGCTCAACAACCCCATGGGGCAAGGCTGGTACGCCCCGGCACGCCGGTTTCCGAGGGCCGGCACCTGCCGGTTGCCGAGGCCGGCACACGGCGTCCGCCCGGTCAGCCGAGCGGCACGATGTCCGGTGCTCCCAGCCGCGCCGCGTCCGCCGTCAGGTCGTCCGGCTGGCGCTGCGACTCCCGCTCGGCCTCCACCCGCTTCTCGTAATGCTGCACCTCCCGCTCGATCTGGTCCTTGTCCCAGCCGAGGACCGGCGCCATCAACTCGGCGCACTCCCGGGCGCTGCGCGTGCCCCGGTCGAACGTCTCGATGGAGATGCGCGTGCGCCGCGTCAGGACGTCGTCGAGGTGCCGGGCGCCCTCGTGCGACGCGGCGTAGACGACCTCGGCCCGCAGGTAGTCGTCGGCTCCCGGGAGGGGTTCGCCCAGCTTCGGGTCGTTGGTGACGAGTTCGAGCACCTCTTCGGCCAGTGAGCCGTACCGGTTCAACAGGTGCTCCACGCGCACGACATGAAGGCCCGTCTGCGCGGCGATCCTCGCGCGGGCGTTCCACAGCGCTTTGTACCCTTCCGCCCCCACCAGCGGGATGTCCTCGGTCACGCAGTCGGCGACCCGCTGGTCAAGGCCGTGCACGGCCTCGTCGACGGCGTCCTTGGCCATCACGCGGTACGTCGTGTACTTGCCGCCCGCGATGACCACCAGGCCGGGCGCCGGGTGCGCGACGGTGTGCTCGCGCGACAGCTTGCTCGTGGCGTCCGACTCTCCGGCGAGCAGCGGCCGCAGGCCGGCGTAGACCCCCTGGACGTCGTCGCGGGAGAGCGGCACCGCGAGCACCGAGTTCACGTGTTCGAGCAGGTAGTCGATGTCGGCGCTGGACGCGGCCGGGTGGGCCTTGTCGAGGTCCCAGTCCGTGTCGGTGGTGCCCACGATCCAGTGCCGTCCCCAGGGGATGACGAACAGGACGCTCTTCTCGGTCCGCAGGATCAGGCCGGTCGTGGAGCTGATCCGGTCCTTGGGGACGACCAGGTGGATGCCCTTGGAGGCCCTGACGTGGAACTGCCCGCGCTCCCCGACCATGGCCTGGGTGTCGTCCGTCCACACACCGGTGGCGTTCACGATCTGCTTGGCGCGGACCTCGTACTCCCCGCCGCCCTCCACGTCCTGCACGCGGGCGCCGACCACCCGCTCGCCCTCGCGCAGGAAGCCGGTGACACGCGCGCGGTTGGCGACCTTCGCGCCATACGCCGCCGCGGTGCGCACGAGGGTGGCGACATAGCGGGCGTCGTCCATCTGGGCGTCGTAGTACTGCATGGCGCCGACCAGGGCGTCCTTCTTCAGGCACGGGGCGACGCGCAGGGCGTGGCGGCGCGTCAGGTGGCGGTGCAGGGGCAGACCGCGGCCGTGTCCGCGTGACATCGACATGGCGTCGTACAACGCGACGCCCGATCCGGCGTACAACCTCTCCCACCCCTTGTGCTGCAAGGGGTAGAGGAACGGCACCGGCTTCACGAGGTGCGGGGCGAGCCGCTCCAGGAGCAGGCCGCGCTCCTTCAGCGCCTCGCGGACGAGCGCGAAGTCCAGCATCTCCAGATAGCGCAGCCCGCCGTGGATCAGTTTGCTCGACCGGCTCGACGTCCCGGAGGCCCAGTCGCGGGCTTCGACGAGGCCGGTGGACAGGCCGCGGGTCACCGCGTCGAGGGCGGTCCCGGCGCCGACCACCCCCGCGCCCACCACCAGGATGTCCAGCTCCCTGTCGGCCATTCCCGCAAGTGACTCGGCACGCTCCGCCGGCCCCAGTGTCGCTGTCCTCACCGCTGCCTCCCGCTGTGATCGGGTGTGGTCGGACTCACATCATGCCCAGATTTCCCCCGCGCCCGCCGATCTCGACCGCAGCCTGTGGACAACACTCCGGACCGGCATGGCAGTGCAATGCCACAAAACGGTCATATTTACTCCTAGTCTGACATTGCGCTGGTTCCCCTTGTCCACAGGGCTTGCGCGCTCGTCACGCTCCGGCTATTGGGAGGACGGCCCACCCGCCATGCCCGCAGATCTCGCCGTCATCGGTCTCGGCCACCTCGGCCTGCCCCTCGCCCAGGCCGCCGTCGCACGCGGCATCGCCACCATCGGCTACGACCCGGCCCGCGCCACCGACCTGGCGGGCGGCCGCCTGCCCTGCGACGGCGCCGAGGGCACCCTCACCGCCGCCGACGTCCGCCGGATGCTCTCGGGGGGCTTCCGGCCGACCACCGACCCGGCCCCGCTCGGCAGAGTGCGCACCGCCGTCATCTGCGCGCCCACCCCGCCCGCCGCCGACCGCTCGCTCGACCTGAGCCAGGTCGCCGACGCCGCCCGGGCCCTGGCCGCACGGCTGCGCCCGCACACCACCGTGATCCTCGAATCTCCCGCGTACCCGGGGACCACCGAGGATTTCGTCCGCCCGATCCTCGAATCCGGTTCGGGCCTGCGCGCCGGCCGCGACTTCCACCTCGCCTACTCCCCCGGCCGCCTCGACCCCGGCAACCGCTCGCACGGCGACGCGTGCACCCCCAAGGTCATCGGCGGCCTCACCCCGGCCTGCACCGAATCGGCGGCCGCCTTCTACGGCCGCCTCACCGACAAGGTCGTACGCGCGCGGGGACCCCGCGAGGCCGAGACCGTGCACCTCCTGGAGACCAACTACCGGCACGTCAACATGGCCCTGGTCAACGAGATGGCGGTGCTCTGCCACGACCTCGGCATCGACCTGTGGGACGTCATCCGCTGCGCGGAGACCAAGCCCTTCGGCTTCCAGGCCTTCCGCCCCGGCCCCGGCGTCGGCGGCCACGGCGTCCCCCTGGACATTCCCAACCCGTCCCGCGGCGCCCGCCCCCTGCGCATGGTCGAACTGGCCCAGCAGGTCAACGACCGCATGCCCCAGTACGTCATCCAGCGCTCGGCCACGCTGCTCAACGAACACGGCAAGTCCGTCCGCGGCGCCCGCGTCCTGCTCCTCGGCGTCACCTACAAGCCCGACCTCGCCGACCAGCAGGGCGCCCCCGCGCAGGAAGTGGCGACCCGTCTGATGGAGCTGGGCGCGGCCGTCAGCTACCACGACCCGTACGTCCCCAACTGGAGCATCCTCGGCCGCCCCGTCCCGCGCGCGGACTCCCTCTACGAGGCGGCGGCGACGCCGACCTCACGATCCTGCTCCAGCACCACCGCACGTACGACCTCCAGGGGCTGGCCGTGAAGGCCCAGCTGCTGCTCGACACGCGTGGCGCGACCCCGGCGGGCGCGGCGCACCGCCTGTGACGACGGAAAGGGCCCCGGTACGAAGTACCGGAGCCCCTCTACGAACGATCCGTCAGCGCTTGTGCTGCGAGTCCGCGACCGTCACCTCGACGCGCTGGAACTCCTTCAGCTCGCTGTAGCCCGTGGTGGCCATCGCGCGGCGCAGCGCCCCGAAGAAGTTCATCGAACCGTCCGGGATGTGCGAGGGACCGGTGAGGATCTCCTCGGTCGTACCGACCGTGCCGAGGTCGACCTTCTTGCCGCGCGGCACGTCCTCGTGGACGGCCTCCATGCCCCAGTGGTGGCCCTTGCCGGGCGCGTCCGTGGCGCGGGCCAGCGGGGAGCCCACCATCACGGCGTCGGCGCCGCACGCGATGGCCTTGGGCAGGTCGCCGGACCAGCCCACGCCGCCGTCGGCGATGACGTGGACGTACCGGCCGCCGGACTCGTCCATGTAGTCACGGCGGGCGGCCGCGACGTCGGCGACGGCGGTGGCCATCGGCACCTGGATGCCCAGGACGTTGCGCGTGGTGTGCGCGGCGCCGCCGCCGAAGCCGACGAGGACACCCGCGGCGCCGGTGCGCATCAGGTGCAGGGCGGCGGTGTAGGTGGCGCAGCCGCCCACGATGACCGGCACGTCCAGCTCGTAGATGAACTGCTTGAGGTTCAGCGGCTCGGCGGCGCCGGAGACGTGCTCGGCGGAGACGGTGGTGCCGCGGATCACGAAGATGTCGACCCCGGCGTCCACGACGGCCTTGGAGAACTCGGCGGTGCGCTGCGGGGAGAGCGCGGCGGCGGTGACCACACCGGAGTCGCGCACCTCCTTGATGCGCTGTCCGATGAGGTCGGCCTTGATCGGCGCGGAGTAGATCTCCTGGAGGCGCCGGGTGGCGGTCTCCGAGTCCAGCTCGGCGATCTCGTCGAGCAGCGGCTGCGGGTCCTCGTACCGCGTCCAGAGCCCTTCGAGGTTCAGGACGCCGAGGCCGCCCAGCTCACCGATGCGGATGGCGGTCTGCGGGGAGACCACCGAGTCCATGGGAGCGGCCAGGAAGGGCAGCTCGAAGCGGTAGGCGTCGATCTGCCACGCGATCGAGACCTCCTTCGGGTCGCGGGTGCGCCGGCTCGGTACGACGGCGATGTCGTCGAAGGCGTACGCGCGGCGGCCGCGCTTGCCGCGCCCGATCTCGATCTCAGTCACGTTGTGGGGCCTTTCCCTCTTGGTCTGCCTGTCCAGTATCCCCGACACACACGGAAGGGGCGGCCCCGGTGAGCCGGGGCCGCCCCTCCACGCGCGCGTGGAGCGCAGGAGACTACTTCGTACGGCTGTAGTTCGGCGCTTCGACCGTCATCTGGATGTCGTGCGGGTGGCTCTCCTTGAGCCCCGCGGACGTGATGCGTACGAAGCGGCCGTTGGCCTGGAGCTCGGGGACGGTGCGCCCGCCCACGTAGAACATCGACTGGCGCAGACCGCCGACCAGCTGGTGGACGACCGCGGAGAGCGGGCCGCGGTAGGGCACCTGGCCCTCGATGCCCTCGGGCACCAGCTTCTCGTCGGAGGCGACGCCCTCCTGGAAGTAGCGGTCCTTGGAGAAGGAGCGCTGGTCGCCGCGGGACTGCATGGCGCCGAGCGAGCCCATGCCGCGGTAGGACTTGAACTGCTTGCCGTTGATGAACATCAGCTCGCCCGGGGACTCCTCGCAGCCGGCGAGCAGCGAGCCCAGCATGACCGTGTCCGCGCCGGCGACGAGCGCCTTGGCGATGTCTCCGGAGTACTGCAGGCCGCCGTCGCCGATGACCGGGACACCGGCCTCCTTGGCGGCGAGCGAGGCTTCGTAGATGGCCGTCACCTGCGGGACGCCGATGCCGGCGACGACACGCGTGGTGCAGATGGAGCCGGGGCCGACGCCGACCTTGATGCCGTCCACACCCGCGTCGATGAGCGCCTGGGCGCCCTCGCGCGTGGCGATGTTGCCGCCGATGACGTCGACGCCGGGGCGTCGGACTTGATCTTGGCGACCATGTCGCCGACCAGGCGGGAGTGGCCGTGCGCGGTGTCGACGACGATGAAGTCGACGCCCGCGGCGACCAGCGCCTGGGCGCGCTCGAAGGCGTCACCCGCGACACCGACGGCGGCGCCGACCAGGAGGCGGCCCTCGCCGTCCTTGGCGGCGTGCGGGTACTTCTCGGCCTTCACGAAGTCCTTGACCGTGATGAGGCCCTTGAGGATGCCCGCGTCGTCGACCAGCGGCAGCTTCTCGATCTTGTGGCGGCGCAGCAGCTCCATGGCGTCCACGCCGGAGATGCCGACCTTGCCGGTGACCAGCGGCATCGGCGTCATGACCTCGCGGACCTGACGGCCGCGGTCGTTCTCGAAGGCCATGTCGCGGTTGGTGACGATGCCGAGCAGCTTGCCCGCCGCGTCGGTCACCGGGACACCGCTGATGCGGAACTTCGCGCAGATCGCGTCGGCCTCGCCGAGCGTCGCGTCCGGGTGCACCGTGATCGGGTCGGTGACCATGCCGGACTCGGAGCGCTTCACCAGGTCGACCTGGTTGGCCTGGTCGGCGATGGAGAGGTTGCGGTGCAGCACGCCGACGCCGCCCTGGCGCGCCATGGCGATCGCCATCCGGGACTCGGTGACCTTGTCCATCGCGGCCGACAGCAGCGGGACGTTCACCCGTACGTTCTTCGAGATGTACGAGGAGGTGTCGATCTGGTCGGGCGCCATGTCCGACGCGCCCGGCAGCAGCAGCACGTCGTCGTAGGTCAGCCCGAGTGTCGCGAATTTCTCGGGCACCCCAGTCGAAGAACCGCCGTTTGCAGTCATGACACCTTCCCCAAATGGCCTTGATCGGTGCGGATGTCCATGCTAACGGGAACGGAGGGTGTCTCATTCCACGATCAAGATCATCAGCATTCTTTGTACGTTCATACGTCGGCCCGTGGGCAGGTGCTCACTGCTCGGCGAGCGCCCTGAGGCGGCTCAGCGCCCGGTGCTGGGCCACCCGCACCGCGCCGGGCGACATGCCCAGCATCTGTCCGGTCTCCTCGGCCGTGAGCCCGACGGCGATCCGCAGCAGGAGCAGTTCGCGCTGGTTCTCCGGGAGGTTGGCGAGGAGCTTCTTGGCCCACTCCGCGTCACTGCTGAGCAGGGCGCGCTCCTCCGGGCCGAGCGAGTCGTCGGGCCGCTCGGGCATCTCGTCGGAGGGCACGGCGGTGGAACCGGGATGGCGCATCGCCGCGCGCTGGAGGTCGGCCACCTTGTGCGCGGCGATCGCGAAGACGAACGCCTCGAAGGGCCGTCCCGTGTCCTTGTAGCGCGGCAGGGCGAGGAGCACCGCGACGCAGACCTCCTGCGCCAGGTCCTCCACGAAGTGCCGCGCGTCACCCGGCAGCCGGGACAGCCGGGTGCGGCAGTACCGGAGGGCCAGCGGGTGCACGTGTGCCAGCAGGTCGTGCGTGGCCTGTTCGTCGCCTTCGACGGCGCGAAGGACGAGGGCACCGATCACCGTCGTCTTGTCATCGCGCATCGGTCCATGGTGCCTTGGTGGCGACTGATCCGTGGCACCGCGTCCGTAGTTGTGCACTGAAGCGTTATGAGCAGGTGCGCCGGAACTCATCTCCTGCGCCCTCCCCTCCCGCTCGATCGACTCGTCCCCGAGGAACTCCACACCTCAAGGATGCGGCATCGGCGGCGAAGCGACGGCAACCGCTCGCGAAAAGGTGGAAAGCGGGCGTCCGTCGCCCCGCCCGCCGAGCGGCGGGCGGGGAGCACCGCGCCCCCGCTGCGGCGCACTCAGCGGACCAGACCCCAGCGGAAACCGAGCGCCACCGCGTGTGCCCGGTCCGAGGCGCCGAGCTTCTTGAAGAGCCGCCTGGCGTGCGTCTTCACCGTGTCCTCGGAGAGGAACAGCTCGCGTCCGATCTCCGCGTTCGACCGGCCGTGGCTCATGCCTTCGAGCACCTGGATCTCACGCGCGGTGAGCGTGGGCGCGGCGCCCATCTCGGCCGAGCGCAGTCTGCGCGGCGCGAGCCGCCACGTGGGGTCGGCGAGGGCCTGCGTGACCGTCGCCCGCAGTTCGGCGCGTGAGGCGTCCTTGTGCAGATAGCCGCGGGCGCGGCGGCGACGGCGAGCGCGACCCCGTCGAGGTCCTCGGCGACGGTGAGCATGATGATGCGCGCACCGGGGTCGGCGGACAGCAGCCGCCGGACGGTCTCCACGCCGCCCAGACCGGGCATGCGTACGTCCATCAGAATCAGGTCCGAGCGGTCGGCGCCCCAGCGGCGGAGGACTTCCTCGCCGTTGGCCGCCGTCGTCACACGCTCGACGCCGGGCACGGTCGCGACCGCCCGGCGGAGCGCCTCTCGGGCAAGCGGGGAGTCGTCGCAGACGAGGACGGATGTCATGACTGTCCTCCGCGGCTCTCACAGCTGCTGCGCGTCACCTTGAGCCTCCAGGCTGGTACTTATTCGTCACCTGTGCGGTTGACGCTCTCGGACACCTGCCCGAGCGCTTCTTCTCTCAACCGCCTCCGCCCTCTCAACGACGGTCACCCGAAAGAGTTACGGGGCTGCCAGTCATCTTCGGCACTCTACGTGAGGGCCCGGACACAGAGCAGAGCGCGCGGGAGACCCTCAACGTTTCATCACAAGCTATGCCCCATTTAGCGCCTTTTCTTCCCATTTACCGGTGTCTGTGGCTAGATTCGCAATGAGTCATATTTTCATCTCCTTAGACAGTAGATGTACGGTCATGGCACGGTCATGGGCACCGTATCCGCGTCAGAACGGCTTCAAGGGGACCAGCAATGGCAGATTTCTCCCGCCTTCCCGGACCGAACGCAGATCTCTGGGACTGGCAGCTCCTCGCGGCCTGCCGCGGGGTCGACAGCTCGCTCTTCTTCCACCCCGAGGGCGAGCGGGGCGCGGCGCGCAGCGCACGAGAGAACTCCGCCAAGGAGGTCTGCATGCGGTGCCCGGTACGTGCGGAGTGCGCCGCTCACGCGCTCGCGCGCGCCGCGAGCCGTACGGCGTGTGGGGCGGGCTGACCGAGGACGAGCGCGAGGAACTCATGGGGCGGGCCCGCAACCGCCTGGTCACGGCGTCCGCGGCGGCGGACAGAACCGCGTCACACCCCTGAAGGAACGTTTCTTCACGGGCCTCTTCGGACGGGGACCGGCGCCCGCTCAGCGGGCCGCGGCCCGCGCGAGGTGGTCCAGCGTGGCGGCGACGGCCGGCACCTGCGCCAGGTCCGGCAGCGTGAGCGCGACGATCTCCCGCCGCACGGCAGGCTCCACCGTCACCGTCCGGGCACCCCTGGGGCGCACCGACTCGATCGCCAGTTCGGGCAGCACCGCCACTCCCAGACCCGCGCCGACCAGCCCGATCACCGCCGGATAGTCGTCGGTCGCGAAGTCGATCCGGGGCACGAAGCCCGCCCCCTCGCAGACCTCCACCAGTTGCCGTCGGCAGCGCGGGCAGCCCGCGATCCACGACTCGTCGGCGAACTCCCCGATGGTGACCGCGTCGGCCCCCGCGAGCCGGTGCCCCTCGGGCACGAGCCCGACGAGCCGGTCCGCGAGCAGCGGCCGCACGACGAGGTCGTCCCACTCCTCGGCGGCGGACGCGCCACCGCCCCTGCCCTGAGGCGCTTCGCGCCGCCCCTCGTACCGGAAGGCCAGCGCCACGTCGCAGTCGCCCTCGCGCAGCATCTCCGCCGAGCGCGGCGGCTCCGCCTCCACGAGGGATACGCGCGTGCCGGGGTGGGCCGCGCGCAGGGCGCGAGCGCCGGGGACCATCGTCGAGCTGCCGCTCGGGAAGGAGACGAGGCGGACCCGGCCCGCGCGCAGACCCGCGATGGCGGCGATCTCCTCCTCCGCGGCGGTGAGCCCGGCGAGGATGCCCGCGGCGTGCCGGACGAGGGCCTCGCCCGCCTGCGTCAGGCGCATCTCGCGGCCGGTGCGGATGAGCAGCGGCGTGCCGGTCGAGGCTTCGAGGGCCTTCATCTGCTGGCTCACGGCGGGCTGGGTGCAACCGAGTTCGCGGGCCGCCGCCGAGAAGGAGCCGGTGGCGGCCACGGCGCGCAGGACACGGAGATGACGGGCCTCGATCATGCTTTCGAGCATAAGCGATGCTTGGACATGATGCGAAATATTGAGTCGCGCCTTTGGGCCCGGTGCGCCTACTCTGCGGGACATGAAGCTTCTCTCCGTGAACCTGGGCCGTTCCGAAGCCGTCCCGTACACCGACGCCCCCAATGGCCGCACCGGCATCGCCAAGCGCCCCACGTCCGAGCCGGTCAGGGTGAGCGCGCCGGGTCCCAAGGGCGTCGGCGGCAGCGGCCTGGCCGTGACGCGATCAGCGACCTGCGCCACCACGGGGGGAACGACCAGGCGGTGTACGCCTACGCCCGGGAGGACCTCGACGCCTGGGAGCGCAAGCTCGGGCGGCCCCTGCCCGACGGCTCCTTCGGAGAGAACCTGACGACGTCCGGGCTCGACGTGAGCGGCGCGAAGATAGGAGAGCGCTGGCGGATCGGTGCCGATCTGGTGCTCGAAGTGACCAGCGGCCGCATCCCCTGCCGTACGTTCCAGAGCCACCTCGGTGAGCGGGGGTGGGTGAAGCGGTTCACCCAGGAAGGCGTTCCCGGCGCCTATTTCCGGGTGATCGAGCCGGGTGAGATCAAGGCCGGCGACCCCGTCGAGATCCTGCACCGGCCGGCGCACGAGGTCACCGTCGCCCTCCAGTTCCGCGCAGTCACGACGGAGAAGACGCTGCTGCCGCTGCTGCTCGCCGCGGGCGATGCGCTGCACCCCGAGGAGGCCGAGCGGGCGCGCAAGTACGTGGCGCGCTCCGGCGTGGAGGTCTCGTGACCCGGAGGCTCGGCGTCCGCGCGACATGGCCGCCGCCGGACCTCACTAGCCTTGGGCCATGACTACGGCTCTGATTACGGGATCAACCGCCGGCATCGGCGCCGCCTTCGCGCGACGCCTCGCCGGTGACGGCCACAACCTCGTGCTGGTGGCGCGCGACACCACGCGGCTGCGGGAGCAGGCGACCGAACTGCACGACCGGCACGGCATCGAGGCGGAGGTGCTGACCGCCGATCTCTCGACGGACGCGGGCATCGAAGCCGTCGAGAAGCGGCTCTCCAACCGCAGGGACGCGGTCGACCTGCTGATCAACAACGCGGGGTTCGGCAACAAGGGGCGATATCTGGAAGTCCCGATGGCCGACGAGCTGACCATGCTCAAGGTGCACTGCGAGGCGGTGCTGAGGCTGACGTCGGCGGCCGTGGAGTCGATGCGGGAGCGGGGCCGGGGCGGCGTGGTGAACGTCGCGTCGGTCGCGGCGTTCCTGCCGCGCGGCACGTACGGCGCTTCGAAGGCCTGGGTCGTGCAGTTCACGCAGGGCGCGGCGAAGGACCTGGCCGGTTCCGGGGTGCGGCTGATGGCGCTGTGCCCCGGCTTCGTGCGGACGGAGTTCCACGAGCGGGCCGGGATGGGCACGTCCAACATCCCCAACTGGATGTGGCTGGACGCGGACAAGCTGGTGGCGGCGGCGCTGGCCGACTTGGCGCGAGGCCGCACCGTCTCGATCCCGGACCCCCGCTACAAGGCGCTGATGGGCGTGGCGAAGCTGACGCCCAGGTCGCTGCTGGGTGGGGTCACGTCGCGTACGGGGCGTAAGTACGGCCCTCAGTAGCCCTGGCCCTCCCCGGCGGGGCCGCGTCTGCGCGGTCGGGCCACGTCGCCGACTGCGGATCGTGGTCCGTGGTCGCGCAGTTCCCCGCGCCCCTTCAGGGGCGCACGTC
>RBWT01000299.1 GCA_004010275.1 Streptomyces huasconensis | reverse complement strand
CGTCAAAACCCTCCTGACCCGGAACGAACACCTCACCCTCAACCGAAGAAGCAAGGGAATCGAGGCCGGTGATCCCCTTGTTCTGCGGAACCGGCACACCAGAGAACTCGCTCATTTCTTTCACCCTTTCCGTGGAGCCGGGGCGAGGCCCGGTCCGCGTGACAGATCGTCTCCGCGGCAGCCGTACGGCGTCCAATACAGAACTCTTCTGGCTGCCAGCACCGTTCGCTATGACGCTGATGACTCATAGCGAACGGTGCTGGCAGCCAGAAGCCCTGACTATTGGACGCGGTGCCGCACGATGCCGCACGATTGCCGGACCCGTGAGACGGTCATCCATCCGAATTCCTCCTCTCAAGGAGCTGTCGAAAAAAATGGGAAATGTCGAAAGTACGGCGGAGATGCACCGGGTCTTCAATACCGCGGCGGAGGTGTACGACCAGAGCGGCGTTGAATTCTTCGGCCCCATTGGCCGGCGACTCGTCGAATTCTCCGGAATCGGGACCGGTGCGTCCGTGCTCGACGTGGGCTGTGGCCGCGGCGCCGTGCTCTTCCCGGTGGCCGAGGCGGTCGGTGAGAGCGGCGAGGTGATCGGGATCGACCTGTCCGAGGAGATGGTCAAGTACGCGGCGAAAGACGCCCGGGATCGCGGCCTCGGCCAGGTGACCACCGCCGTCATGAACGGGCAGGAGCCCGACTACCCGGCCGGCCGTTTCGACGCCGTCATCGGTGGCTTCAGCATTTTCATCTGGACCCACGGGGCCGCCGAGCTGAAGCCCTACCGGACGCTGCTGCGCCCGGGCGGCCGGTTCGCAGCCAGCGCCCCCTCGTTCTTCCCCACCGCCACCGGCAAGTGGGGCTTCCTCCCCGAGGACGTCCACGACCTGCTGCTGCCGCACATGACGCAGCCCAAGCAGGGTGACGCCTACGATTGTCCCTTCACCAACATCCACAACAACTGGCTGGTGACCCCGGAGGCCGTCGAGGCCACCCTGACCGGCGCCGGTTTCGTTGATGTGGAGGCAGTGGAGGAGGACCTGCTCATCACCGTCGGCTCCGGCGCCCAGTGGGTGGAGTGGACCCGCTCGCACGGCATGCGCAGGCTCTGGGACAGGCTCTCCGAGCAGGAGAGCAAGGAACTCGCCGACGAGGTGGCCCGTCGGCTCGACGCCCTGCGCGGCGCGGACGGGATCATCACGCTGCCCACTCCGATCGTCTACATGCGCGCCCGCGCCCCGCGCGACTGACGTCACGCAGACCCGGCGCCGGAGGAGCCCGCCCCGCGCGGAGGTGACTCCGTGGAAGCGACTTCACACGGGGGCGGGCTCAGCCCACCGTGGCCATGCGCCGCAGACCGGCGTACTCCAGCGCCGCGTAGACGGTCACGATCAGCGCGCCGATCAGCATGAAGACGGTGCCGAAGCCGGTGAGCGGCACCATGCCGCCGAAGGCCAGCACGATACTGGCGACGGCGGACAGCGCGTTCACCGCGATCACCGCCCACACGAGTCCGGGCGGGATCACCGGATACCCCGAGACGAGGGCGAGTGCTGCCGCCCCGCCGAGCTGATAGATCCCGAACCCGACGGAGAACGGTACCGGCATTCCGGTGGCGGAACCGAGCGGCCCGGCGGCCGCGATCAGCACCACCCCCATCACGGCGGTACTGACACTGTCGACGCGCAGCACCAGGCGCAGCAGGCGGGCCGTGTCGCGCGAGGGTGCCGCCGTGTCGGTCGTGGCCAGGGTGTGCGTCATCTCAGGACTCCTTCTCGCCGTCGGGGGTGATCCCACCGTGACACGCACCAGGTCGCGGACTCCATGACCTCTGAGGTCATGGCACTGCTCACGACGGCGGATACGGTGGAAGCATGGAGACGGAAGACCTGCCCCGTGTCGGGGTGTTATTGCGGGACTGGCGGCAGCGCAAGAAGCTCAGCCAGCTGGATCTCGCCCTGAAGGCGGAGACCTCGACCCGGCATCTGTCCTGTGTGGAGACCGGCCGCGCCCGGCCCAGCCGGGAGATGGTGCTCCGGCTCGCCGAACACCTCGACGTGCCCCTGCGCGACCGCAACGGCCTGCTGCTGGCCGCCGGTTACGCCCCCGCCTACCGGGAGAGCCCCCTGGGCAGCGACCGGATGGCCATGGTGCGTACGGCGCTGAAGACCATGCTGGCAGGCCACGACCCCTACCCGGCCGCCGCGATCGACCGGATCTGGGACGTCGTCGACCGCAATCGGGCCATGTCCGTGCTGCTCAACATGGTTCCGCCGCACCTGACGGACTCCGGCGCGAACGTCATGCGGCTGATCCTGCACCCCGACGGCCTGGCGTCCCGGTGCCTGAACTTCGCCGAGGTCCGCGCCCACGCCCTCGGCCGCCTCCTGCACCAGGTCAACGCCACCGGCCACCGCGATCTGCGCGAGCTGTACGAGGAGGTCTCCGCCTATCCGGCCCCGCCGGGCCTCGACCTCGCGCCCGGCCCGGCGGAGCAAATGGGCTTCGTGGTCCCGCTGGGGGTCCGTACGCCGTACGGGGACATGTCCTTCTTCAGCGTGATCGCGACCTTCGGCGCCCCCGCGGACGTGACACTCTCCGAGCTCGCGGTGGAGACGTTCTTCCCGATGGACGAGGCGACGGAAGCGCTTCTGCGTGACCTGGCCACGGCGGGCGGCACGAATCCGGACGCCTAGGATCTCCTGCCGACCCCGCCGCTCCACGAGGTTGGCACAGTGCCCTGCCTGCTGCCGGAAACACCGCGGCGTGGGATGGGGGACGCCTCACGGTACGCCGTGGACGCACTGGGGCTTGGAACCTGCGGCAGGGACACCGGGTTGAATCAAGACGGTCATGCGACGCGGGCGTGATGATGACCAAGGCGGTGGGGCTGTGTTCAGGCTTGGGTCCCCATCGCCATGCTCGTACGGGAACAGCTCGGCCGCCAGGCCCACTACCCCGCGGAGTTCACCGAGGGACATGGCGCCGCCGGGTCGATGGACGCTGTTCCCTGGCCCGCGCCGCGCGGGTGGTGAAGACCGCAAGCCGTATGCAACGGCCTTGCATCTTGCCTCGTCCCGGCCGTGAGCGCCAAGGCGGGACTCGATGCATGACTGACGTGAGCATCACCGCAGCCCGAGCGACGGGCACCGACTTCGGGGCGTGGCCCCGGAGCCCGCGGCCTCCGGCGCGCCCGGCGGTTTGGTGCCGTGGCTCGACGAGCGCTGCTACGTCACGGCGCACGTGGCGCTGCGACCACCTGCGGGACCGAGGCGTCGAGGGCGTTTCGAGCGAGTACGGGAACGCGGTTCCAGCTCCGGACGGTGACCGCCGCGTGGTCCCCGTGCGCAGGTTCGTGACGCTCGGTTGACGCACAGGCGCTCGCAGCGCTCCGTCGAGCTGCCCGAATACCCTCGCTGACCTGGTGATTCGTTCTCCGCCCGTCATTGACCCATCTTTCCGATGGCGCATCATGTGGAGTGTGTGGCGATTTTGGAGCCGGCCGCGAAGGGCGCCTGAGCTGCGGTTTTGTCCGGTGTCAGGCGCCCTTCGCTCCTGTTCAAACCGCCTGTCGGACTGCTGGGGCGTGCCCGTGGGTCGGTGAGGCAGTGCCGGCTCTGCCCGGCAATTACCGCCGCAGGGCCGAGGTTGTCGTGGGCAGCCCGTCGTGATCGGCCCACCGCCCCTTCTTCCAGGCGGGGGCCGGGGGGGGCAGCTGCTGGGGTCGGTGACGGCGCCTGGCACTCGCGCTGGCCGACGAGCAGCCGGCCCCCATCGCCAGGGCGCCGCAGGCGGTGGCCCGGGCGGTGGGGCTGGTGCTGAGACGGGCTCGTGGCCCCAGGTGAAAGCCGCTGGTCAGCCAGCCCGCGGCGACGGCGTGGAAGACGCAGCCGTGGGCGCATCCGTGGCCGTGGGAGTGGCCGTGGGCGCGGGCTGGGTCGTCGCCTCGGTCGTGGCTTCCGGAGTGGGAGCGGACCGCGGCGTGGCCTGGGGCCGGGGGGTCTGCTGCGCCACGCTCGCGGGGGTGGCCCGCTTGGTCCAGTCGTCCTGAAGCCTGACCTTGAAGGTGTCGCCGAGCCGGGACGGGTCCAGGGACAGACTGAAGGACCCGTTGGCGCTGACGCCTCCGGCGTCGAACCAGGTGCCGTCGGCCGCTTGGACCTGGACGGTGCCCTTGGCCTCGCTGTCGCCGAGGGTCTTGCCCTTGACGACGACCTTGGAGTCGCTCCAGGTGACGGAGGAGATGTCCGGGGCGGGCAAGGTGACGGGCACGGTGATCTCGGGACCGCTGGTTCCATCGGGGAAGTGCTGTCGGGCGGTCAGGTGGGCCCAGTCCCAGTCCGCCTTGCGCGAGGGGTTGTTGTAGGCGTGACTGATGGAGCCGTCGTCGTCGATGTGTGTCCACTCGTCGGTCACCCACGTCCCGTCCGCCGTGCGGAACTGCACGGACGCGCCCGGCTGCCCGGAACCGGTCAACGTACGCCCCTTGTCACCGTTCTTCGCTGTCAGCGACAGCTTCATGGGCAGTGTGGGGAGGATCTCGACGGGGATGCTGTCGTAGTTGGCGGGATTCTTCGGTTCGGACACCACCAGATTCGCCATGCCTGCGGGCACATTTGCCGGCACGGGGACGTCCCTCTTGTCGAAGATCGCGGACTGGTTGGTCGCCGTGGTGGGGACCTGCCCGAGTGAGAACCGTCGCCCCTGGCTCACCAGTTGGACGTCCAAGTTGCCGAGGGTCTGAGTGGAGTTGGTCCATCCATTGAGCCGCATGACACCGCCGGCCCGCACGCGGGTGGTTGTTTCGGTCACGTTCCACTGAAGCTGTGACGCGTGTGGATCGTCGGCGATGCGGATGGTGCGCTTGTCCTCGTGGCCGGAGGCGGCGTCTTCGGTGACGTAGAAGTCATACACACCGGCGGGCATAGTGCGGCCCAACGTCATGGCGGACCACGTGCCGTCGTCGTTCACGCGTCCGCCGGACGCCAGGTGCATGGGCGTGCGGTCCGGGCCGTAGCTCAGAGAGATCCGCGCGCCGGGCTCGCCGATACCGCCGAAGGAGAGCCAGAAGTGGCTGGACAGGAAAGTGCCCTCGCGCGGAGTGGTGAACAGAGCGGGCTGGACGCCCAGCTTGATGGTGAGGTGACGGGCGCGGAGGTCCGTTGGCTCCGGCCGCTCTTCTGGGTCACGCGGAAATCGAAGGGGCCGTCCGTCAGTGCCCCGGCGGGGAAGCGGGCCATCTCGGCCCATTTCCCGTCCCGGTCGACGAGTCCGGTGAAGCTGTTCAGCGACTTCCAGGAGGCGGCGCCGGCCTTGCGGTACTCGAGGGACAAGGTCGCTCCGGGTTCGCCGGTGCCACCGAAGCTGATCTGACTGTACTGCCGACCGACCGCCACGGTGGAGTGGTCGGCGGGTCGGGTGATCACCGGTCTGGCGAGAGCGGGACCGGGGGTGTGGGCCCCGGAGAAGGCGCCGCTGACGGCGGTCGCCTGCGACATGGGTGTGGAGTAACCGGGTGCCGCCGAGCTGGACAGTGCCAGGAGCGCGAGCGCCGCGATGGAACACGTGCCCACGATGATCCGGGAGCGACACGGTCGCGCACGCCGCGTGCGGGCCGCTCCGTAGGCCGTGTCGTGTGCCTCCGTGTGGTGTGCCATTCCCGGTCTTGCTCCTTTTGCGAGACGGCGTGCGATATGCAACGAGTGTTGCATATCATCCCATGTGCAGTAAACTCGGTGCCGACCCCGGTCGTCTCGGCTGCTGTGCGTTTTACGCACACACGGGGGTCTCTCAAGCTTCTTCGAACCAACTCCCGAATTGCCGAAAGGAGTTGATGTGCTCAACTCCGTCTGAGCGGCCGTTGGGCAGCAGCATCCTTGCCCGGCGCATCCTGCCGACCTGGACGGCAACTGCAGCGGCTCCTCCGGAACCTGACGGTGGTCGAGGATGAACAGCTCGTTCACCAGATGCCCGTGGTGCGGCGGGACTTCGCCCTGCTGTACGACAATGAGCTGACCGGCGGGAGTGCTTGGTGCCGCCAACCCGCGGCCGCACAGGCGGTGGCCACGGAACAGGTGCGGCCGTGGACCGCCCGCGAGGCAACCCGGTTCCTCCAGGACCTCGCGCTGAGCGAGCGCCTGCGCCGCTGTGCCCGGGCAACCCGTACGGCACCCGGCGTGGACTACCACCGGCTGCCCCAGGTGAACACACGTAGACCTTCGAAAACCTGATCGTGCCCGGCTACTTGGACAACATCCTTGCCCAGGAGCGGCCCCGGGCCGTGTATGTGATGGGGCAGCCCGGAGCAGGCGGGACCCGAGCTGCCCGTACCCTGCTGCGCACCCTGCGCGATCAGGGAACCCGCGACACCGAACCCCGGCCGACGACGCCCGGCCCGGCTTGGTTGCTGCCGGCCGGCAGGGCCAGGAGGCGGTCGGCACTCAATCGGCGCACACCGGTGCCGACGGCCTGACCGGCATCGGCGCCGCGGCCGCCGCCGTGCTCGTCGGCGTGTCGCCGCCACCGTCTACGGCACCCGCCGCCGTCCGCCAACCGGACGAACAGTAACTGGCGAACCGTCAGCCACCTGCGCAGGCCGCCGCATTCCCGCCCCATGCGTCCCGGCCCGCGAACGGCCCCCGCGCCCGGCCTCCCC
>RBWT01000298.1 GCA_004010275.1 Streptomyces huasconensis | reverse complement strand
CCCAGGCCGTCCCAGGGCCCCCGGCGCCCCGGCGCCCCCCCGCCGCGGCGTCGCCGACGTCAGCCCCGGCCTCAGCCCCCGAAGCGCCGCGGACACCGCGTCGGCGAGAGGCGTGGTCGGGCGGCCGATCAGTCGTGCCAGGTCACCGCTGGTGCCCGCGAGGCGGCCGCGCGCGATCGCCGCGTCCACGTCGACGAGGATCGCGGCCATCGGCTCGGGCACGCCGGCGCCGGTCAGGATCGCCAGGTGCTGCTCGGCGGGGACGTTCGTGCAGGCGATGTCCTTGCCGCTCTGCCGGGCGTCCTCGGCGGCGTACTCGTCATGGACCAGGCGACGTCGCCGCTCAGCTCGTACGCCTTGCCCTCGTGGCCCGCGCCGGTCAGCACGGCGACCGCGGCCGCGGCGTAGTCGGCGCGCGCGGCGGAGGCGACGCGGCCCTCGCCCGCGGAGGCGACGACGGCGCCGTGTGCGAGAACCGGGGCGAGGTGCTCCGTGTAGTTCTCGTGGTACCAGCCGTTGCGCAGGAAGGTGTACGGCAGGCCCGAGTCGAGGATCAGCCGCTCGGTCACGTTGTGTTCGGCCGCGAGGTCGAAGTCGGCGTCGGGCCCGCCGAGGATGCCCGTGTAGGTGAGGTGCGCGACGCCCGCCTCGCGCGCGGCGTCGATCACCGCGCGGTGCTGCGGTACGCGCTGCCCGACCTCGCTGCCGGAGATGAGCAGGACCCGGTCGCCCGCCGCGAAGGCGCCCCGCAGGGTCTCGGGGGCGCTGTAGTCGGCGACCCGCAGCTCGACGCCGCGCTCCGCGAGATCGGCGGCCTTGTCCTTGTCGCGGACCACCGCGGCGACCTCCGCGGCGGGGACGCCGGCGGCGAGGAGGCCCTCGATGACGAGGCGGCCGAGGTGTCCGGTGGCTCCGGTGACGACGATGCTCATGTCTGAATGCTCCTGATGTGGCTGCTTGAGCGTTGATGCGACGATTTAGCCGCCCTCATGCGGTATGCCACTCACCCTAACCCCGGCACTAACTATCCGTAAGTACCCACTTTGAAGTAAGGTACTGGTATGGCCGTAAGTAAGGGAAAGCCCGGGGACGAGGACATGTGCCCGTACCGGCTGGTCCTGGAGCACGTCACCAGCCGGTGGGGTGTCCTCGTTCTGATCGCCCTCGAAGAGCGCTCCTACCGCTTCAGCGAGCTGCGCCGCGCCATCGGCCGCGTCAGCGAGAAGATGCTGACCCAGACCCTCCAGACCCTGGAGCGGGACGGCCTGGTGCACCGCGACGCCAAGCCGGTCATCCCGCCCCGCGTCGACTACTCCCTCACGGACCTCGGCCGCGAGGCAGCCGCGCAGGTGAGGGGCCTCGCGACCTGGACGGAGCGGCGCATGGCCGACGTACAGAAGGCGCGCACGGCATACGACGAGGCCCGGTCCTGAGAGGTTCAGGACCGGGCCCCGGAAGAAAGCCGGCGGCTGCGGGGCCGGGCTAGCCGACGACCGTCCAGGTGTCGCCGCGCGCGAGCAGGGCGGCGAGATCGCCCTTGCCGTCCCTCTCGACGGCGGTGTCGAGCTGGTCGGCCATGAGCGTGTCGTAGACCGGCCGCTCGATGTCGCGGAAGACGCCGATCGGCGTGTGGTGCAGGGTGTCGGGGTCGGCGAGGCGGGAGAGGGCGAACGCGGTCGTCGGGGACGCGGAGTGCGCGTCGTGGACGAGGATGTCGCGTTCGTTCTCCGGGGTGACGGCGACGACCGCCAGGTCGCCGGTCACCGCGTCGCGGACGACGCCCTTCGACTGGTCGGCGCCGAAGCGGATCGGCTGCCCGTGCTCCAGGCGGATCACCGCCTCCTCGGCCTGCTGCTTGTCCTTGAGGACTTCGAAGGCGCCGTCGTTGAAGATGTTGCAGTTCTGGTAGATCTCGACCAGGGCGGTGCCGGGGTGGTCGGCGGCCTGGCGCAGCACCGACGTGAGGTGCTTGCGGTCGGAGTCCACCGTCCGCGCCACGAAGGACGCCTCCGCGCCGATCGCCAGCGAGACCGGGTTGAAGGGCGCGTCGAGGGAGCCCATCGGCGTCGACTTGGTGATCTTGCCGACCTCCGATGTGGGGCTGTACTGCCCCTTGGTGAGGCCGTAGATCCGGTTGTTGAAGAGCAGGATCTTCAGGTTCACGTTGCGGCGGAGGGCGTGGATGAGGTGGTTGCCGCCGATGGAGAGCGCGTCGCCGTCGCCGGTGACCACCCACACGCTCAGGTCGCGCCGCGAGGAGGCGAGACCGGTGGCGATGGCCGGGGCGCGGCCGTGGATGGAGTGCATCCCGTAGGTGTTCATGTAGTACGGGAAGCGGGAGGAGCAGCCGATGCCGGAGACGAAGACGATGTTCTCCTTCGCCAGGCCGAGGTCCGGCATGAAGCCCTGCACGGCGGCCAGCACGGCGTAGTCCCCGCAGCCCGGGCACCAGCGCACTTCCTGGTCGGACTTGAAGTCCTTCATGGACTGCTTGGCCTCGGCCTTGGGCACCAGCTTCAGCAGTGCGTTGCCGGCGTCAGTCATCGATGGCCTCCTTGAGAGCCGTGGCGAGCTGCTCGGCCTTGAACGGCATGCCGTTGACCTGGTTGTACGAGACCGCGTCCACCAGGTACTTCGCCCTGATGAGGGTGGCGAGCTGACCGAGGTTCATCTCGGGGATCACCACCTTGTCGTAACGTCCGAGCACCTCGCCGAGGTTCCGCGGAAACGGGTTCAGGTGGCGCAGATGGGCCTGCGCGATGGGGACACCGGCCGCGCGCAGCCGGCGGACCGCCGCGGTGATCGGCCCGTACGTCGAGCCCCAGCCCAGCACCAGTGTGCGGGCCTCGCCGCTCGGGTCCTCGGCCGCCAGATCGGGTACGTCGATGCCGTCGACCTTGGCCTGGCGGGTGCGGACCATGAAGTCGTGGTTGGCCGGGTCGTACGAGATGTTGCCCGTGCCGTCCTGCTTCTCGATGCCGCCGATCCGGTGCTCCAGGCCGGGCGTGCCCGGGATCGCCCAGGGGCGGGCCAGGGTCTGCGGGTCGCGCTTGTAGGGCCAGAACACCTCGGTGCCGTCGTCCTCGGTGTGGTTGGTCCCCGAGGCGAACTGCACGCGCAGGTCGGGCAGTTCGTCCACGTCCGGGATGCGCCAGGGCTCGCTGCCGTTGGCGAGGTAGCCGTCGCTCAGCAGGAAGACCGGCGTGCGGTAGGTGACCGCGATCCGGGCCGCCTCCAGGGCGGCGTCGAAGCAGTCCGCCGGGGTTCTGGGCGCCACGATCGGCACGGGGGCCTCGCCGTTGCGGCCGTACATCGCCTGGAGCAGGTCGGCCTGCTCGGTCTTGGTCGGCAGGCCGGTGGAAGGGCCGCCGCGCTGGATGTCCACGATCAGCAGCGGCAGTTCGAGCGAGACGGCGAGCCCGATGGTCTCCGACTTCAGCGCCACACCGGGCCCCGAGGTCGTCGTCACCGCCAGCGAACCGCCGAACGCCGCGCCCAGCGCCGCGCCGATCCCCGCGATCTCGTCCTCCGCCTGGAACGTGCGTACGCCGAAGTTCTTGTGCTTGGACAGCTCGTGGAGGATGTCCGAGGCCGGCGTGATGGGGTACGAGCCCAGATACAGCGGCAGATCCGCCTGCCGGCCCGCCGCGATCAGCCCGTACGAAAGGGCCAGGTTCCCCGAGATGTTGCGGTACGTGCCGGCGGGGAAGGCCGTGGCGGCCGGGGCGACCTCGTAGGAGACCGCGAAGTCCTCGGTCGTCTCGCCGAAGTTCCAGCCCGCCCGAAACGCCGCGATGTTCGCCTCGGCGATCTCGGGCTTCTTCGCGAACTTGGTCCGCAGGAACTTCTCGGTGCCCTCGGTCGGCCGGTGGTACATCCACGACAGCAGGCCCAGCGCGAACATGTTCTTGGACCGGCCCGCGTCCTTGCGCGAGAGGTCGAAGTCCTTCAGCGCCTCCACCGTCAGCGTGGTCAGCGGCACCGGGTGCACGCTGTAGCCGTCCAGGGAGCCGTCCTCCAGCGGCGAGACGTCGTAACCGACCTTCTGCATCGCGCGCTTGGAGAACTCGTCGGTGTTGACGATGATCTCCGCGCCGCGCGGCACGTCGCCGATGTTCGCCTTCAGGGCCGCCGGGTTCATCGCCACCAGGACGTTCGGGGCGTCGCCCGGGGTCAGGATGTCGTGGTCGGCGAAGTGGAGCTGGAAGGAGGAGACACCCGGCAGGGTCCCGGCGGGCGCCCTGATCTCGGCCGGGAAGTTCGGCAGCGTCGACAGGTCGTTGCCGAAGGACGCGGTCTCCGAAGTGAAGCGGTCACCCGTGAGCTGCATGCCGTCCCCGGAGTCACCCGCGAAGCGGATGATCACCCGGTCCAGGCGTCGTACGTCTTTCCCACCCGCGGGCTTGCGTTGCTCTCCGACGAGTGCCCCGTCGGCCTGCTCGGCTTCGCTACTGACCTGGCTGGTCACTGAACTGGACCTCCCTCAAGGCGGCTGAGGGCAAACGCCGGGACGCCCGGCGCTCCCAAGGCCCACCCTACGTCTGTAAGGGGTGCCTTCCTCGGGTAGCTCGTCATGTGGACGCCGTTTTGAGACGCCTTGTTGTCCTGGTTTGCCATGGTTCGCCTATTCCCCCGGCCCTTGGTAGATGACGCTCCCCGCTCATCCTTTGGTTCTAGGACTCCTACGGGTTGTCTCTGACCGATCCCTGACCCGGACCTGACACGATCTTGTGTTTCCGGCCCGTCCGGTCCGGCCCCCTCGGTGTGGTCCGACCCACCTGACCTGCCCGGACCGGCCTATTCGGCCTGTCCGGCCCGTCCGGCGTCCGGCGGGTGGCGGCCCGGTCATGAATTCAGGTACGTGAGGACGGCGAGCACCCTGCGGTGGTCTCCGTCGCTGGGAGACAGGCCGAGCTTCAGGAAGATGTTGCTCACGTGCTTCTCGACGGCGCCGTCGCTCACCACGAGCTGCCGGGCGATCGCCGAGTTCGTCCGGCCCTCCGCCATCAGCCCGAGCACCTCGCGCTCACGCGGCGTGAGCCCCGCCAGGACGTCCTGCTTGCGGCTGCGGCCGAGCAGCTGCGCCACGACCTCCGGGTCGAGCGCCGTGCCGCCCTCGGCCACCCGCACCACCGCGTCCACGAACTCGCGCACCTCGGCGACGCGGTCCTTGAGCAGGTAGCCCACGCCCCGGCTCGACCCGGCGAGCAGCTCGGTGGCGTACTGCTCCTCGACGTACTGCGAAAGGACCAGCACCCCGAGCCCCGGGTGCCGGTGCCGCAGCTGCACCGCGGCCCGCACCCCCTCGTCGGTGTGCGTCGGCGGCATCCGTACGTCGGCGACGACCACGTCCGGCAGGGCGTCCTGCGCCGCGAGGTCGGTGACGGTCTTGATCAGCGCCTCGGCGTCGCCCACCCCGGCGACCACGTCGTGCCCGCGGTCGGTCAGCAACCGGGTCAGGCCCTCCCTGAGCAGCACTGAATCCTCGGCGATGACCACCCGCACTGTGTCCTCCACTGTTCTTGGCCCCCCGGCCCGCTCGGCCGATGTCACCGGCGTCGGTCCGACATGTCCGCCATGTTCGCCATGGGCGACGTCGGCCGAGTGTCCGGCACCTCAGTATCGCGCGATCCGGGGCCGTCCACCGGTGCTGTTGCCAGACTGGTTCATCCGTCACCCGCGGCGGCGCCTCCGGTCCGGCGTACGGGGCGGGGGCGGCGTGCTTGGTGTGGGCGGCTGCCGACGCGGGTGGGGCGGGCTCCCGGGGGGGGCAACTCGGGCGTGAGGCCGTGTCGGCTCGGGCGTGACGTGCTGCCAACTCGGGTGTGGCGCCCTGACAACTCGCGTGTGGGGCTCGGTCGGGTCGGGTGTGCGGCTGGGTTGGCTTGCGTGTGAGGGCTCGGTTGGGTCCGGCGGGACGTCCTGGCGGCTCGCGTGTGCCGTCCTGTGCAGCTCATGCATGACGGCTGGTCAATTCGAGTGCGGGCCCTGACGGCTTTGTGTGACGGCCAGTCAACTCGCGGGCCACGGTCTGTCGACTTATGTGCGGCGCCCTGACGGCCTATGTGCGACGGCCGGTCAACCCGCGTGCGGCGGCCGGTCAACTCGCGTGCGACGGCTTGTCGACTCGTGTGCGGCGTCCTGGCGTCTTACGTGCGATGGCCGGTCAACTCGCATGCAGTGACCGGTCATTTCGCGTGCGACGGCTAGTCACTTCACGTGCAGCGCCGGGCCAACTCGCGTGTGGCGACCGGCCACTACGCATGCGACGACCGGCCACTACGCATGCGACGACCGGCCACTACGTGTCCGACGACCGGTCACTGCACGGTGCGGTGACCGGTCAACTCACGTGCGGCAACCGGTCGCTTCACACGCGACCGCCGGGCAACTCACGCCTGCCGCCACGGAAGTTCCGCCGTGACCGTCGTCGGTCCGCCCTGCGGCGAGTCGACCACCAGGATTCCGTCGACCGCGTCCAGCCGCTCCGCGAGGCCCGCGAGACCGGAGCCCGCCGTCACGTCGGCGCCGCCCGCGCCGTTGTCCGTGACCTGGAGCATCAGCCGGTTCTCGGACCGCCACACGTCCACCGAGGCCTGGCTCGCCCCGCTGTGCTTGCTGATGTTCTGCAGCAGCTCGGAGACGGTGAAGTACGCG
>RBWT01000297.1 GCA_004010275.1 Streptomyces huasconensis | reverse complement strand
CAGCATGGCCCCCGATCACCCGCCCCGGCAGGCCGTGGAGCGGGCCCTCGCCGAGGCCGGGGCGTCGCCCGCCGTCGTGGTCGACACGCCCGGCTACGCCTTGGTCTGCGCCCTGGTCAGCGCGGGGCTCGGCGTGGCCGTGGTACCGGAGATGGTGGCGCGCAACCGCCTCGACACCGGTCGGCATGCGGCTCCTCGACCCCGGCGACCTGCGGCGGACGATCTCTGTCGCGTACCGCACCGACGAGCCGAACCCCGCGGCGGATTCCTTCCGGGCGCTGCTGCGCGGGGCGTTCGGGCGCTCGGCGGCCGCGGGCTGAACCGGCCAGGGAGGCCAGGGGCGCGGCGTCAGCGGTGCCCCTGCTGGACGGGCACCGTCCAGGGCAGGGAGATCCACACGGTCTTGCCGCCCTCCGCCGTGGGGCTGACGGAGAGCTTGCCGCCGCATTCGACGGCCAGCCAGCGGATGATGACCATGCCGCGGCCATTGTCCTGCTGGACGGCGGCCGGCAGCCGCCTCGGATGGCGTGGGTGGCTGTCGGTGACGCCGATCCGCAGCCGCTCGTCCCGGTCGAGCCGGACGTCCACCGTGAAGGTGGGCGACTGCCCTTTGGTGTGCTGCACGGCGTTGGTGGCGAGTTCGGAGACGATGAGTCTGATCGAGTCCGCCACCTCGGCCTCGCCCGGCAGGCCCCATTCCGTGAGGACGTGCGCCACGTACGCGCGCGCGGCCGAGACCGAGGCGGGATCGCTCGGCAGAGTGACGGATGCTTCCTGGTGATCTGCCATGGCGACGCTGTCCCTTTCCCACCGGGGTCGGTCTCCGACTCGGAGCGGATGACTCGAGGACGGCCCCGGACTGGTGCTTCGCGCCAGCCTCCCACTCCTTTGCCGGTCACGGGTGGCGATCCACCGAGATGTGCATATATCTGTCGCTCGAAGCGGTGAACTCTGCCACGACCGACCGTATTTGGGCGCGCGGACGCCGCTTCCTCTACTGTCGCTCTGTCCCCCGCTCTGCCGCCGGGAGACGCGACGGCTCGGTCCGGAAGGAGACGGACATGCAGTACGGCCCCGCGGTGCGCCGCCGCCGGCTCGGCGCCGAACTGCGCGCGCTGCGCGGCGCGCGGGACTCACCAGCAGCCAGGCCGCCGCCAGGGTCGGCTGGCACCAGTCGAAGGTGAGCCGGATCGAGACGGGCCGCAGCGGTGTGAAGGCCACGGACGTGCGCCTCCTGCTGGACGCGTACGAGGTGAGGGACCCCCACCTCGGCGAGCTGCTCGTGGCGCTGGCGGGCGCCGACGACACCGGCGCCTCGGGGCGCCACCACTGGTGGAAGGCCTACCGCGACCTGGCTGCCGCCGCCTACCGCGACTTCATCAGCCTGGAGGCCCAGGGCGAGTTGGGTGCGCGACCTGGAGACCTCGGTGGTCCCGGGGCTGCTCCAGACCACGCGTACGCGCGCGCCATCACGCGGGCCGCGGTCGCCGGGCTCCCCGACGAGCAGGTCGACGCGCTGGTGGAGGTCCGCCTCGCCCGCCAGGACGTGCTGCGCGCGGAGCCTCCGCTACGGCTGAGCGTGGTCCTGGACGAGGCGGTTTTGCGCCGTTCGGTCGGCGGGCCGCAGGTGTTCGCACAACAGCTCGCACGGTTACGGGAGGTGACGCGGTTGCCCCAGGTGCGACTTCAGGTGCTCCCCTTCTCCTCCGGAGAGCATGTGGGCCTCATCGGGCCTTTCGTTATTTTGTCATTTCCGACCATTGCTGATCTGGATCTGGTTGTTCTTGACCACTTGACGAGTAGCCTCTATCTCGAACGGAAGGAAGACCTCCAGGCCTACGTGGAGGCCTTCAACTCCCTTCAGGAACAGGCGCTTTCACCCGAGGAATCAGAGGCTTTCATCGCCGGGCTCAGCGACGGCGCGTAAGGAGGCACCATGACCGCACCGCCTCGGCACGTACCTTCCAGCACCACTCTTCAGGGCGCGCGGTGGCGGCGCAGCAGCCGCAGCAACGGAATGAACAACTGCGTCGAGACCGCCACGCTCGACACGCTCCACTCCGGCGCGACGGCCCGCCTGCTGGCCGTGCGCGACTCGAACCACCGCGGGGCCCGCCCTGCTCTTCTCCCCCGCCCCCTGGGAGACGTTCGTCGACAGCCTCCGCTGACCGCGGTCAGCGGGGTGCGGTGCGGCTGATCACTCGTACGGCGTCGGCGATCTGGTCGTCGGTGAGGTCCGCGCCGGCGGTCAGCCGCAGCCGCGAAATGCCGTCCGGCACCGATGGCGGGCGGAAGCAGCCGACCGCTAGGCCCGCGTCCCGGCAGTCGGCGGCCCAGCGCACGGCCGCCTCCGGTGCCGGGGCGCGCACGGAGACGGACGGCGGCGTCGGGACGTACCGCCGACAGCCCTTCGGCCGTGAGGCGGCGGTGCAGTTCGGCGGCGACCTGGCGGGCCCGGGCGGCTCGCTCGGGTTCACGGCGCAGCAGCCGCAGGGCCGCGAGCGCGGCGCCGGCCGCGGCGGGGGCGAGCCCCGTGTCGAAGATGAACGTGCGCGCCGCGTTCACCAGGTGGTCGATGACCTTGGCGGGGCCGAGCACGGCGCCGCCCTGACTGCCGAGGGACTTCGAGAGGGTGAGGGTGACCACCGTGTCGGCCGCTCCCGCGAGTCCCGCGGCGTGCGGTGCGCCCCGGCCGCCGGGCGCCGAGGCCACCGAGGCGTGCGCGTCGTCGATGATCAGGCCCGCGCCGAACTCCCGGCATGCGTGCACCAGTTCGGCCAGCGGCGCGGCGTCGCCGTCGACCGAGAACACCGAGTCGGACACCAGGACGGCGGGGCCCTCGCGGCCGTCGTGGGCGGCCAGCGTCTTGCGGACCGCGTCGGGGTCGCTGTGCGGCACCACCTGGGTCGCGGCGCGCGCGAGGCGGCAGCCGTCGATCAGCGACGCGTGGTTGCCCGCGTCGGAGACGATCAGCGAGCCGTGCGGGGCGAGCGCGGTGACCGCCGCGAGGTTCGCCGCGTAGCCGGAGGAGAACACGAGCGCCGCCTCGAAACCGCAGAAGTCGGCGAGTTCCCGCTCCAGCTCGGCGTGGAGTTCCGTGGAGCCGGTGACGAGCCGGGAGCCGGTGGCGCCGCCGCCCCACCTGCGGGCCGCCGCGGCGGCACCCTCGGTGACCTCCGGGTGCCGGGTCAGCCCCAGGTAGTCGTTGCTCGCCAGATCCAGGAGACCGCCCGCGTCGGCGGGGCGCGGGCGCAGGGTGCGGACGAGGCCGGCGTCGGCGCGGAGCCCGGCCTGCTCGTCGAGCCAGTCGAACGGCGCGCGCGGCGCGCCCGTCACGGGGTGCCTGTTTGTAGACATTGCACAGACCCTAGCCGCCGTGCCACCTGGCCAGGGTGTGGCAATACCCACACCTCAAACCGTTTCTGTTGTGCGAACTCTCCTTGGCCGGGGAGGCTGCCGTACGTAAGGATCAGCGCCATGGATCTGCTGAACACGCTGGTGGACAAGGGGCTTCGGCGCGAGCTGCCGACCCGTGAAGAGGCGCTGGCCGTGCTGGCCACGTCCGACGACGATCTCCTGGACGTGGTGGCCGCCGCCGGGAAGGTGCGGCGGCAGTGGTTCGGGCGACGGGTGAAACTCAACTATCTGGTCAACCTCAAGTCGGGCCTGTGCCCGGAGGACTGTTCGTACTGTTCGCAGCGGCTCGGCTCGAAGGCCGAGATCCTCAAGTACACGTGGCTGAAGCCCGACGAGGCGTCGCAAGCCGCGGCGGCCGGTGTGGCGGGCGGCGCCAAGCGGGTCTGCCTGGTGGCCAGCGGCCGCGGGCCCACCGACCGTGACGTGGACCGGGTGGCGCAGACCATCGCGGCGGTCAAGGAGCAGAACGAGGGCGTCGAGGTGTGCGCCTGCCTCGGTCTGCTCACGGACGGCCAGGCGGAGCGGCTGCGGGGTGCGGGCGCCGACGCGTACAACCACAACCTCAACACCTCCGAGGCGACGTACGCCGACATCACCAAGACGCACACCTACGCCGACCGCGTGGACACGGTGCGCAAGGCGCACGCGGCGGGGCTCTCCGCCTGCTCGGGGCTGATCGCGGGCATGGGCGAGAGCGACGAGGACCTGGTCGACGTGGTCTTCTCGCTGCGCGAGCTGGACCCGGACTCGGTGCCGGTGAATTTCCTGATCCCCTTCGAGGGCACGCCGCTGGCCAAGGAGTGGAACCTCACCCCGCAGCGCTGCCTGCGGATTCTCGCCATGGTGCGCTTCGTCTGCCCGGACATCGAGGTGCGCATCGCGGGCGGGCGCGAGGTCCACTTGCGCTCGATGCAGCCGCTCGCCCTGAACATCGCCAACTCGATCTTCCTCGGTGACTACCTCACCAGCGAGGGCCAGGCGGGCAAGGCGGACCTGGAGATGATCGCGGACGCCGGCTTCGAGATCGAGGGCACGGACCAGGTGACGCTGCCCGCGCACCGGGTGGACGCGGACGCCGCCGCGGGCTGCGGCTCGCACGACGGGGGCGGGTGCGGTCCCTGCGGGTCGGGCGAGCCCGCGGCGAAGGCGGACGAGGCGCGCACGGATCTGGTGGCGGTACGCCGCCGGGGCGCGGGAACGGACCTCGCGCCCAATGCCTGAGCTTCCCCTCGGCGACCTCATCGAACTGGACCGTCGCCATGTGTGGCACCCCTACGGCCCGATGCCGGGGCGCCAGGAGCCGCTGGTCGTGGAGTCGGCGAGCGGGGTGCGGCTGCGCCTCGCGGACGGTTCGGGCGAGCTGATCGACGGCATGTCGTCGTGGTGGTCCGCGATCCACGGCTACAACCACCCGGTGCTGAACGAAGCGGTGCGCGGCCAGCTCGACCGGATGAGCCACGTGATGTTCGGCGGGCTGACGCACGAGCCCGCCGTGGCGCTGGCGAAGCGCCTTGTCGACATGTCTCCTGAAGGTCTGGAGCATGTCTTCCTCACCGACTCGGGCTCGGTCTCGGTCGAGGTCGCGGTGAAGATGTGCCTCCAGCACTGGCGTTCACTGGGTCGCCCCGAGAAGCGGCGGATGCTGACCTGGCGCGGCGGCTACCACGGCGACACCTGGCAGCCGATGTCCGTGTGCGATCCCGTGGGCGGCATGCACGAGCTGTGGCAGGGGGTCCTGCCGCAGCAGGTGTTCGCGGACGCGCCGCCGGACGCGTACGAGGAGACGTACGCGGATCAGCTGCGCGAGCTGATCGAGCGGCACGCGGGGGAACTGGCCGCCGTGATCGTGGAGCCGGTGGTGCAGGGCGCCGGCGGGATGCGGTTCCACTCCCCCGCCTATCTGCGGGTGCTCCGCGAGGCGTGCGACGCGCATGACGTGCTGCTGGTGTTCGACGAAATCGCGACGGGCTTCGGCCGTACGGGAGCGCTGTTCGCGGCGGACCACGCGGGCGTCACGCCCGACGTGATGTGCGTGGGCAAGGCCCTGACCGGCGGCTATCTGACGATGGCGGCGACGCTGTGCACGGCGCGGGTCGCGGACGGCATCTCGCGCGGCGAGGTCCCGGTCCTCGCCCACGGACCGACGTTCATGGGCAACCCGCTGGCCGCGGCGGTGGCGAGCGCCTCGATCGACCTGCTGCTCGGGCAGGACTGGCAGACCGAGGTCAAACGCATCGAGACGGGCCTGCGCGAGGGCCTGGCGGAGGCGGCGGCCCTGCCGTCCGTACGGGATGTCCGCGTCCTCGGGGCGATCGGCGTGGTCCAGCTGGACCACCCGGTGGACATGGCCGCGGCGACGCGGGCGGCGGTGCGCGAGGGCGTCTGGCTGCGGCCGTTCCGGGATCTGATCTACACGATGCCGCCGTTCATCACGGGCGACGAGGACGTGGCGCGGATCGCGCGCGCGGTCTCCGCGGCGGCGAGGGAGGGCTGACATGACGGTGATCGTGGTGTCCGGGACGGGCACGGAGATCGGCAAGACGGTGACGACGGCCACGGTGGCCGCGATCGCCCTGGCGAGTGGACGCAGCGTCGCCATGCTCAAGCCCGCGCAGACCGGGGTCGCGCCCGGCGAGCCGGGAGACGCGCAGGAGGTGCGGAGGCTGGCGGGCGAGGATGTAACCACCCTCGAACTCGCTCGCTTCCCGGAGCCGCTGGCGCCGGACACGGCGGCGCGGCGGGCCGGGATGACGCCGGTCCGCCCCACCGACGTGGCCGAAGCCGCCGCAAAGCTGGCCACGGAGCACGACCTGGTCCTCGTCGAGGGGGCGGGCGGGCTGCTCGTCCGCTTCGACGAGGAGGGCGGCACGCTCGCCGACGCGGCGCGGCTCTGGGCGCCCCCGTGCTGCTGGTCGCGTCGGCGGGCCTCGGCACGCTGAACACGACGGCGTTGTCGGCGGAGGCGCTGCGGGCCCGCGGCGTACGGCAGCTGGGCGTCGCCATCGGCAGCTGGCCGACCACCCCCGACCTCGGTCGGCTGCAACCTGGAGGACCTTCCGAAGTCGGCGGAGGCGGACCTCCTGGGCGCCGATCCCGGAGGGCGCCGGCGCACTGGACGGCCCCGCGTTCCGCGCGGCGGCCGGGGGCTGGCTGAGCCCGGCGCTGGGAGGGACGTGGGACGCGGACGTCTTCACGCGACGGGAGGCACCGGGGCCGGTGGGGCGCTGAGGTGTCGCGGGGGGGATGGCCGGGCGGGGTGGGCGGTGCATGGTCCACCCCC
>RBWT01000296.1 GCA_004010275.1 Streptomyces huasconensis | reverse complement strand
GTCCGGGGAGCGGCGAGGGCACAGCCGGCCGGCGGCATATCCGGCGTCCTCGTCCGGGCGAGCGGGCAACTGCGGCGCCTGCGTCCGCTGTACCCGCGACCGGGCCGCAGCGGCTGGCGGCGCTGGGTGCCTTCGTGGCGTCAGTGGCTGGGCGCCTTCGGGTATGTGGTCCTCGGTCTGACCGGCTTCGTCGCGATCGCGTACGCCGCCACGGACATACCGGACGACCTCAACTCCTTCGCCACACAACAGGACAACGTCTACTACTGGTCCGACGGCACCGTCATGGCCCGCACCGGCTGGGTCATCCGGCAGGAGATACCGCTGGAGAAGGTGCCGCCGAAGGTCCGGGGGGCCGTCCTCGCGGCCGAGAACGCGAGCTTCTACTCGGATGCCGGCGTCTCGCCGACCGGTTTCCTGCGGGCCGCGAGCGCCGCGGTCACCGGAGGGGAGACCCAGGGCGGGTCGACCATCACCCAGCAGTACGTGAAGAACGTCTATCTCAGCCAGGACCGCACCCTGTCCCGGAAGTTCACCGAAGCCCTGCTCGCCGTGAAGCTGGACAACCACACGAGCAAGGACAAGATCTTCCAGGACTACCTGAACACCAGCTGGTTCGGGCGCGGCACGTACGGCATCCAGCGCGCCTCGCACGCGTACTACGGCAAGGACGTCTCACGCCTCAACCCCAGCGAGGGCGCCTTCCTGGCCTCTCTCCTCAAGGGCGCGGGCCTCTACGATCCGGCCCTCGGCAAGGAGAACCGCGAGCGGGCCGTCGAACGGTGGAACTGGATTCTGGACCGCATGGTCGCGACCGGCCACCTCACGCAGGCCGAGCGCGCCACGTACAAGAAGTTCCCCGAGCCGACGAAGCCGGGGTCGGGCGGCACCATCCCGGGCGCGCAGACCGGCTATCTGGTGGAGCTGGCCAAGCGGCACGCGATCAAGGCCGGGCACATCAGTACCGCCGACTACGACCTCGGCGGCTACCAGATCCGTACGACCTTCGACCGGAAGCGCACGAAGGCCCTGACCGCCGCCGTCCGCAGAGTCGACAAAGGCTTCGACGCCAAGCGGCGGCCCGGCACCGACAAGCACGCCAGGATCGGCGCGGCGAGCGTCGGCAGGGACGGCCGGCTGCTCGCCGTGTACGGCGGCCACGACTTCCTGAAGCAGGGGTTCAACCAGTCGAACGCGACGACGATTCCGGCCGGTTCGGCGTTCACCCCCTTCGTCTACGCCGCCGCGCTGGAGGACGGCGTGCAGCGTACCCGCGACGACGGCCGCACACCGGTCTCCCCGGCCAGCGTCTACGACGGCGACGACCGGATCGCCGTACGGACGCCGGAGGGGCCGTACTGGGACCGCAGCGGCAAGGTGGTGAAGGGCCGCAACGAAGGCGGCCGGGACTGGGGCCAGGTGACGTTGCGGCGGGCCGTCGCGAACTCCGTCAACACGCCCATGCTCCAACTCGGCCTCGACGTCGGGCTCGACCGGGTGGAGAAGTACGCCCTGCGGGCCGGGCTGCTCGAATCGAGCCTCGGTGAGCGGGTGCCGACGTTCGCGCTGGGGGAGAACTCGACGCCCAGCGCCATCCGGATGGCCGGCGCGTACCAGACCTTCGCCGCCGACGGCATGCACACCGATCCCTACTCGGTGCTCTCGGTCAAGCGGGCCGGGGACGCGGTGCCGCTCGACAAGCCGAAGCCCGCCCGCGCGGTGTCGACGAAGACCGCCCGGGCGGTCACGGACGCCCTGCGGGCCACCATGACCGACGGGTCGGCCAAGGCGGCGGGCGCGGCGCACGCCGGTGCCGTGGGCAAGACAGGGACGACCTCCGCGAACACGGCGGGCTGGTTCGTGGGCGGCACCGAGGACGAGACCACGGCCGTGGTCGTCTACCGCATGTCGCTGAAGGACCTGGTGCCGCTGCCGCTGAAGGGACTGGGCGGCGACGCCCCGGGGAAGCTCGGCAGCGAGCGGGCGGTGGGCCTGTGGGCCGACTACATCAAGGCGGTGCGGTAGGCCGCCGAGGCGCTGAGCGGGAGAGCCGCCGCGCCCCTCGGCGGGGTGCGCGGCCCGGCCCGCGCTACTTGACGAGCGACTTCCAGTCCGGTGCCTGCGCGGGGTCGAGCAGGCGCAGCCGGGCCAGGACCTTCGGGTCCTGGGCGTCGAGCCAGTCCGCCAACTCCCGGAACGACACGCAGCGGACGCCCTTGCGCGGGCACAACCTCCCGCATCACGTCCTCGACGGCGTTCATGTAGATGCCGCCGTTCCAGTCCTCGAAGTGGTTGCCGACGAACATCGGCGCCCGGCTGCCGTTGTAGACGCGGTTGAAGCCGTTCATGTACGACTTGCGGACCTGCGCCTCCCACTGCGGGAACTTTTCCGGGTCACCCTGGGTGCTGTCGCCGGACTGGTGGTAGAGGAAGTTGAAGTCCATGGAGAGGACTTGGACCTCTTTGCCCTCAAGTGGCAGGAGTTGCAGGGGAAAGTTCCATATGCCGTCGACCTTGGACGGCCATATCTGGAAGTCCCCCGAGGAACTCGCGTCGTAGCGCCAGCCGAACGGCTTGATGGCGGCCAGGAGGTTCTTCTGGCCCTCCAGGCAGGGCGCACGGCCCCCGACCACTTCCCGGTCCGGGTCGAAGGGCAGAGGCGCCTCCTGGGTGAAGCCGGTGTTGGTCTTCCACTTCTTCATGAACGCGTACGTCTGCTCGATCTCGCTCTTCCACTCCGCCACGCTCCAGTCGCCGCCGCCCTTGGGGCCGCAGAAGTGGCCGTTGAAGTGCGAACCGATCTCGTTGCCGTCCTTCCAGGCGCCGCGCAACTGCTCCAGCGTGGTCTGGATGTGCGGGACGGTCGGGTACGAGATGGCGGCCGACCCGGGGTTGTGCTGCGGCGGGCGGTAGAGCGACTTCTTGCTCTCCGGCAGGAGGTAGATGCCGGTGAGGAAGAAGGTCATGTGGGCCTTGCTCTCGCGGGCCACCTGGCGGAAGTGGGAGAAGCGGCGGTCGTCGCCCTCCAGCGCGCCGTCCCAGGAGAAGACCACGAACTGCGGTGGTTTCTCGCCGGGTTTGAGCTTCTTGGGCTTGAGCTGTCCGCGCGGCGGCCCGCTGTACGAGGTGGAGCCGTCGCCCAGCACCCGCACCTTGCCGTCCCACTTCTCCTCGCCCTTCTTCGCGCCCTTCGCGGAGCGGGCCTTCTCCGCGGCGCCGCCCTGCGATGTGGCCGCCCTGTGCCGCGTGTCGCTTTCGCTCCCGGAGGAGTGCCCGAGGGCGATCACACACGTGGTGGCCACCCCGCTCAGACCGAGCACAGCCGCACCTATGGCCAGGCGCTTGCGCTTCCGCGCCTTCTCGCGCGTCTTGCGGGCGGCGCGGGACTCGGTGCGGGCGGGTTTGGTGCCGTCGGGTTCGATCACTGCGGTCCTACCCCGTGTTCATCGCAGCAGGGCCGCGTGTGAATTGTTTGTATGAATATAGGACCGTTGGGGTCGTCTCAGTAGTCCGGGTTGGTCACACCGCCGCATCGCGACGGCTCTCCGTCCCGAAGAACAGGCCGAGCCGACCGCGGAACGAGCCGTTTCGGCCGTGCCGGGGAGCGGAGGCCGGAATGTGCAAGGCGTAACCGGACCGACCCGGGCGTCGGCTCGCCCCGGTGTGGTCGCGGCCTCCGGACATAAAGTCACTCGTCGCAGGCGGAGGCATGGTACTCCGCTCACCGATGGCCGAAGTCGCCCCCTATGAGACAGCAGCCCCTCAGTGGCATGTTTGCATGTGTTCATGATCATCAATGAACAGGGAACTTCTGAGCCCCGGACCTACCTCGACCGCGTCCTGGAGCACTGGCACCAGGACGAGGACACCGAGGCGCTCGTCCAAGGCGCGCAGCGGCTGACGCAGGGGGGAGGCCCGGCGGCAGCTGTTCCGCCTGGGACACGCGCTACGCCGGCAGGGGCTCGGGCCGGGCGACGGAGTGGGGCTGTTCCTGGCCAACCGCGTGGACTCCGTCCTCGTACAGCTCGCGGTCCATCTCATCGGCTGCCGCGTGGTGTTCCTGCCACCGGAGCCAGGACCCGGCGAACTCGCCGCACTGGTCGAGCAGTCCAGGGCGCGCGCCGTCGTGACCGACCCGCTCTTCGCGCGGCGGGCCGCCGCACGCCGGCCCGCCGCAGCGTCCACGCACCCGCCCTGCTCAGCCTCGGGCCCTGCGAGCAGCCCTGCGCGGACCTGCTGGCCCTGGCCGCCGACTGCCCCGCGACGCGCCCGGACGGCGTGCCCGCCCCGGCGGCGGACGAGGCCGTCACCGTCCTCTACACCGGCGGCACCCTGGGCCGCCCCAAGCTCGCCGCGCACAGCCACCGGCTCTACGACACGCTGGTGGACCTGGCGGTGGACAGGACGCAGGAGACCGGGCCCGAGGTCTTCCCGGCCTTGGACCCGGGCACGGACCGGGTGCTCGCCGCCACGCTGCTCACCCACGGCAGCGGCCATCTCACGTCGATCCAGGCACTGGTGACCGGCTCCGCCCTCGTCGTCCTGCCTGAGTTCGAGGCGGGCGCGGCCTTGGCGGTGCTGCGCGAGGAGCGGATCACCGCCACCATGTTCGTACCGCCCATGCTGTACGCCCTGCTCGACCACCCGGAGTGCGAGCCCGGTGCGCTGCCCGAACTGCGGCGGATCGTCGTGGGCGGCGCGGCCACCTCGCCCAGCCGGCTTCAGCAGACGGTCGACGTCTTCGGGCCGGTGCTCAGCCAGGGGTACGGGCAGTCGGAGGCGCTCGGCATCGCCGCGTTCGGCGCGGAGGAACTCGCGGCGGAGGCGGCCCGCCGGCCGGAGCTGTGGCGCAGCTGCGGCCGCGCGATAGCCGACGTCGAGATCGAGATCCGCGGCGAGGGCGGCACGGCGGCCCTGCCCGCCCGGCAGGTCGGCGAGGTGTGCGTCCGCGGCGAGACGGTGATGCTCGGCTACTACGAGGACCCGGAGCGCACCGCCGAGGCGCTGCACGACGGCTGGCTGCGCACCGGCGACATGGGCTACCTCGACGCCGACGGCTACCTCTATCTCGTCGACCGGGCCAAGGACATCATCGTCACCGGCAGCACCAGCGACAACGTCTACTCCCGGGTCCTGGAGGACTTCCTGCTCACCCTGCCCGGCGTGCGCAACGCGGCGGCCCTGGGCGTGCCCGACGAGGAGTACGGCGAGGCCGTGCAGGTCTTCCTGGCCACGGCCGAGCCTGCCGCCATCGACACGGACGAGGTCGCCGCGGCGGTCACCGCCGAGCTGGGGGACCTCTACACCCCCCGCAGGACGATCCTGCTGGACAAGCTGCCGATGACCAAGGTCGGCAAGGTGGACAAGAAGGCGCTGCGCGCCGCGTGGGCGAGCGGGGCGCTGGACAGGCCGTCCGTATCGGCGTGAGCGGTGGCGTTCCGGACGGGCGCGGCAGGCCCCCTCGGCGCCGGCGCCCGCCCGGAGCGCTCAGGGACGGCTGATCCGTCTCGCGGCGGCCGCCCGGGCCGCCCGGTCACCGTCCGGCTTCCCGTGCCGCCCGATCCACTCGCGCGCGTGCCCGGCCCACCAAGTGGCGTCGCCCTGAGCCAGGTTGTCGTCGCCCGCCGCAACCCGGCGGTACCGTCGACCAGTTCACGGACGCCGACGGCGTGACCCGCGTGGCGGCCGGTCTCGGCGATCATGTGGACGAGGACGCGGTGCAACGTGATCTCGCGGGCCTCGGCCCCGGGGAGCCTGCCGACCGCGTCGAGTTCCAGCGACTCGATCGTCGCGTCCGAGTGGGCCCAGGCCTGCCGGTAGCGCCCGACGATCCGCTCCCGGCTCTCGTCGGCGGTGGCCCACAGGTCCGCGTTCGGTTCGGCGTCGCCCGTGATCCACAGGGGAGTTCCGTCGAAGGGCCGCCCGAACGTGGCGCCGAAGTACAGCGCTTCGGCGCCGGTCGCGTGCTTGACCAGGCCGAGGAGGTTGGTGCCGGTCGGCGTCATGGGGCGGCGTATGTCGTACTCGGAGAGGCCTTCGAGCTTCCACAGCAGCGCGTCGCGGGCGTCCTGGAGGTAGACGCGGAGGTCGGTCTTGAAGTCCGGGGTGGTCATGAGGGGGAAGTCTGC
Organism: Streptomyces huasconensis; assembly: GCA_004010275.1. GTDB lineage: Bacteria > Actinomycetota > Actinomycetes > Streptomycetales > Streptomycetaceae > Streptomyces > Streptomyces huasconensis. The sequence goes on along the minus strand of RBWT01000296.1, from coordinate 584 downwards.
CCGAGCGGTGGATCGGGCCTCACGCCAGCCACACCCCGTCGCGCATGATGACCCGGCCCCGCAGCTCCGGTTCCCCGTGCCAGGCGCGTACCGTCCGCGGCGCGACGCGCACGTACACGTAGGGCGTCTCTGCCGTACGCGGGTCCCAGCCGAACTTGGCCGTGAACGCGTCCGCGGCCTCCTTGGGCACGTCCGGTGCGGGCCAGGACTCGGCCTCCCCCTGGAGCAGCACCACGTCGAAGGTGTCCGGCAGCGCCAGCCGTACGCGCGGTTCCTCTCGTATGTTGCGCGCGGTGGCGGAGTTCGCGCCGGTACACATCCATACCGCCTGCCCGTCCCACAGGAACCACAGGGGCAGCTGGTGCGGGCCGTGGTCGGGGTGGGCCGTCGACAGCCATATGTCGCGCTCCGCGCCGAGCCGGCGCAGGGTGTCGCGCTTGCGTTGCGCCGGATCGCGGCGAGTGATCTTTGTGGCGTGCATGGACGCCGACGTTAGCCAGCGGGGGCGCCGCGCGCATGGGGCGCGAGACCTAAAGGGTGTTGCAGAAGGCTTCGTTCCGGGCATTTTTCCTGTATGGGTGGGG
>RBWT01000295.1 GCA_004010275.1 Streptomyces huasconensis | reverse complement strand
CTCGATGCGGCTCCCTGAGCCGTATCCGCGCCGAGTTCGGCGCCGAGCTGAGCATCAGGACGTCTTCGACGCGCTGACCGTCGCCGGGATCGCCGGCAAGCTCGACGGGGCCGCGGCGCCCGCGCGGCGCTGCGCCGCGCCGACAGCGTGCCGACAGCGGCGCCGACAGCCACGACGGGCCGCGGCAGGCCGCACCCGTGCAGCGCCCCCAGTGGGAGGCGTACCGCCGGGGCTCCGGCTTCGACCACGCGCTCGTCCTCCGTTCCCCGGGCGGCCTCGACGCGGACGCCCTGCGCGCGGCGCTCGCCGATGTGGTGAGCCGCCACGAGCCGCTGCGCACGGCGTTCGTCGAGCGCGACGGCACGCTGCTCCAGCGGCCGGCCGAGGCGCCCGCCCTGACCGTGGAGCGGTGCGCGGACCTGGACGGCCGCCTGGCCGAACTCGCCGCGCGGCAGCCCGACCTGGAGGCGGAGGCCCCGCTGCGGGCCTACCTGCTCACCGGCCCGGACGGCCGCCAGGCCGTGCTGCTGACCATGCACTACCTCGCGGTGGACGAATGGTCGGTGGTCCCGCTCTTCCGCGACCTCACCTCGGCCTACGCGGCCCGTACGCAGGGCGGGGCGCCCGCGTGGGAGCCGCTGCCGGTCGCGTACGGCGACTACGCCGACTGGGCCCGCGAGGTCCTCGGTGACCTCACGGACCCCGGCAGCAGGGGCGGCAGCAGCTCGCGTACTGGCGCCAGGCGCTCGGTGACGTACCGAAGGAGCTGGCGCTCCCGGCGGACGGCCCGCGCGCGTCCCTCGCGGACGGCACCGGCCGGCCCGGCGGCCACGTCGGCTTCGTCCTCGACGAGGAGCTGCACGCGGCCGTGGACCGGCTCGCCCGCGCCACCGGCACCAGCATGTTCATGGTGCTGCACTCGGCGCTGTCGGCCCTGCTCACCGCCCATGGCGCGGGCACCGACCTGCCCATCGGCACGATGGTCGCGGGCCGCACCGACGACCAACTCGCCGACCTGGTGGGCTGCTTCCTCAACACGGTCGTCCTGCGCACCGACACGGCGGGCGACCCGACCTTCGCGGAGCTGCTGACCCGGGTGCGCGAGACCACGCTGAGCGCCCTGGACCGCCAGGAAGTACCGTTCGACGAGGTCGTGCGCGCGACCGGCCTGCCTCCGGAGGGGCCGCAGGTCATGGTGATCCACCATGAGCGGGCCGACCTGGAGCAACTGGAGGGCGGCATCGGCTCCCTGGAGGCCGTGCCGACCGGCACGGCGCGGGCCGACCTGACCCTCAGCTTCTACGAACCCCGCGGCGACGGCCCCGTGCACTGCGGGCTGATCCACGCGACCGACCGGCTCGGCACCGCCAAGGCGCGGCAGCTGGCCGACGAACTCCAGACGCTGCTGCGTACCGTGGCAGCCGAGCCCGAACAGCCGCTCTCCGAGCTGTTCACCGTACCGTCCATGAGGAGTGACAACGCATGAGCACCAACCCGTTCGAGGACCCGCAGGGCACCTTCCTGGTCCTGGTCAACGACGAGAACCAGCACTCGCTGTGGCCGTCCTTCGCGGAGGTGCCCGCCGGCTGGCGGGTCGTCTTCGGCGAGGACACCCGTGAGGCCTGCCTGGCCCATGTGGAGGCCCACTGGACCGACATGCGTCCCGCGAGCCTGGCCGCCGCGCAGGGCTGACCGCCGACCGGCCGACTGACCGCCGCCCCCGGAGAGTTCTTCCTCTCCGGGGGCGGCGGTTTTTTGGTACGTGCCGGAGCGGGTGGCCGCGGTAACGGGGTGCCGCTGAGGTCCCTTGGGGGAGGGCGTGGCGGGTGCCGGTTCTGTGTCCGGCCCGCGTGCACGTCCCGATGTCCCGGTGCCCGGTCCGCGTACACCGCGAACGGCAAAGGGGCCCGAACCGCAAGCGGTTCGAGCCCCTGTCCTGTCGGCGGAAGCCGTGTGCTCAGGCCCCTTCGGGAACCTCTCGGCGGCTGTCGGACCAGGCGGCCCACAGCGCGGCGTAACGGCCGCCGGCCGCCACGAGTTCGTCGTGCGTGCCGGTCTCCACGACGCGGCCCTGGTCGAGGACGACGACGCGGTCCGCGGTCGCGGCCTGGGGGAGGCGGTGCGCCACCATCAGGCCCGTGCGGCCTTCCAGCGCCCGCACGGCCGCCGTCTCCAGGACGCGGGCGCCCGCGCTGCCCGCGTCGGCCGTCGCCTCGTCGAGGATGGCGATGGGCGGGTCCGCGAGCACCAGGCGGGCCAGGGCGAGATGCTGCGCCTGGGTCACCGTGAGCCGGTGCCCTCCCTCGCCGACGACCGTGGCGAGGCCTTCCGGCAGGGCCTCGGCCCACTCCAGGGCGCCCACATGGGTCAGGGCCGCGGCGCAGTTCGTCGACGGTGGCCTCGGGCCGGGCCAGGCGCAGGTCCTCCGCGAGCGGCCCGGCGAACACGTGGACCTCCTGGCTGATGAGCGTCACCGCGCGGCGCACCCCGGCCGGTCCCAGCTCCCGGGTGTCGACGCCGCCCAGGGCGATGGCACCCTTCGACGGCTCGTGACCCCCGGCGATGAGCTTGGCGAGCGTTGTCTTCCCGGCCCCGCTCGCACCCACCAGCGCCACGCGCTCGCCGCTGCGGATCTCCAGGTCGACGTCGGCGAGCACGGGCTGACCCGAGGCGTACGCGTGGCCGAGCGCGGTCACCTTGACCGAGCCGTCCACCGGCGCGTCGCCGCCCTGCGGAGCGCGCTCGGCGGGGAGGTTCGACACCCCGATCAGGCGGGCGAAGCTCGCGCCCGCGGACTGCGCGTCGTCGAGGAGGAACAGCGCGGCGTTGACCGGGTTGAAGAGGCTGTGGAAGTACAGCGCGGCCGCGGTGGCCGTACCGATGCTCACCGAACCGTTGTCGACCAGCGTGAAGCCGGTGCCGAGCACGGCGGCGAGACCGACGTACTCGGCGAGGTTCAGCCGGGAGAAGAACCCGGTGACGATGTGGATGCCGCGCAGCGCCAGGTCACGCGCCGACGCCGACCGCTGCTCCAGGAGACCGGCGTGCGTGCCGTTGAGCCGGAAGGCGCGCACGGTCCGCACCCCGCCGATGCTGTCGAGCAGCTGGTGCTGCAAGGCCCCGGTGGCGACGCGGTGTTCGGCGTACACGGGGGAGGAGCGGCGCAGGTACCAGCGTACGGAGAGCACCTGGACGGGCATGGCCACCAGCGCCGCGAGCAGGAACCGCCAGTCGAGGACGGCGAGTCCGCCGAGGGTCAGCACGATGGTGAGCGCGGAGCGGGTGAACTCCGGCATCGCCTGCCGCACCGACTTCGCGATCATGGAGACGTCGCTGGTGACCCGGGAGACCAGGTCGCCCGAGCCGGCGGCCTCGACGCGCTCCAGCGGCAGCCGCAGCGCCCGTTCGATGAACTGCTCGCGCACGGCCGCCAAAACCGTCTCGCCGAGCCGGGCGACCAGCGCGCTGCCGACGGCGGTCGCGGCGCCGCGCACCAGCGCCACCGCGACCAGCAGCACGAGCGGCACGGTCAGCGCGTCGGAGCCGCGCTTGTCCACCACCAGGTCGACGATGTGCCCGAGCAGGGGAGCGGTCAGCAGGCCGATCCCGGTGCCCGCGGCCAGGACGACGAAGGCGCCCGCCGCCAGGAGCCGGTGGCCGCGCAGCATGGTGCGGAGCGCCGCCAGGCTCTCGGCGGCGGAGGCGGTCGGCAGGAGCACGCGGTCCGTGCTGGTAGGGCTCATGGTGTCGGGTGTCTCTTCTGTCTCTCCCGGCTTCGCGGTCTGCGCCGGCTTCTGTGTCTCGCTCGCGTACGCGGATGTCATGCGAGCACCGCCGCTCGGTACGCCTCGTCGGCGGCGACGAGTTCGGCGTGCCGGCCCTCGGCCGAGACGGTGCCCTCGTCGAGGACGATCACCCGGTCGGTGACCGCGAGGAGGGCCGGGCTCGTGGTGATGAGGACGGTGGTGCGGCCCTGGCGGGCGTCGCGCAGCCGGGCGGCGATGCGCGACTCGGTGACGGTGTCCACGGCGGTGGTCGGGTCGTGCAGGACCAGGACGGGCCGGTCGGCGGCGAGGGCGCGGGCGAGCGCCACACGCTGGCGCTGGCCGCCGGACAGGGACCGGCCGCGTTCGGCGAGCACCGTGTCCGCGCCGTCGGGCAGCAGCCGGGCGACCTCGTCCGCGGCGGAGGCGGTGAGGGCGGTGTCGACGGCCGCGGCCCCGGCCTCGGCGTCCGCGCCCGCCCGGACGTTGTCGAGGAGGCTGCTCTCGAAGAGGTCGGCGTCGTGGTGGGCGACCAGGACGGCGCGGCGCAGCCCGTCCGGGTCGAGTGAGGTCAGGGGGACGCCGTCGAGTTCGACGGTGCCGTCGGCCGGGTCGGTCTCCCTGGCCAGGCAGTGCAGCAGGTCGTTGGCGACCGCCGGGTCCTTGGTGACGACGCCGGTCAGGCTGCCCGCCTCGATGTCGAGGTCCACCGCGCGCAGCGTGCCGAGCGACACCCCGCGCAGCCGGATGCGGCCCGCGGCCCGGTCGGACGGCGTGTCGTCGCCGCCTTCCACGGCGGCGGGCGCGGCCAGCACCTCGGCGATCCGCCGTGCGGACGCGCGGCCCTGGGCGAACTCGGCGTTGACGTAGGTGAGCAGCTGGAACGGGCCGAGCAGGAACTGGGCGAGGCGACCGCCGCCACCAGTTCGCCGACGCTGATGCTGCCGCGCATGGCGAGGTAGGCGCCCTACGACGCCGATGACCGCGATGAAGACTCCGGTCAGGGCGAGGACGGCGCCCTCGTGACCGGACCGGCTGCGGGCGGCCCTGAGCGCGGCCGCCAGGGAGTCCTGGCTCGTCGTGCGGTAGCGGGCCACGGCGGCCGACTCGGCGCCCATGCCCTTGAGGACCCGCAGCCCCGAGACCAGGTCGGCGGCGACACCGGAGGCGTGCGCGGCCTGCTCCTGCTCGGTCTCGCTGCGGCGCTCCAGCGGCCGGCTGATGCGGTGCCCGAGCCACAGCAGCGGCGGGATGCCGAGCAGGACGAGGAGTCCGAGCGGGACGGAGATCCTGAGCAGTGCCACCGCGCTGATGATCAGGGCGGCGACCGCGGCGATGCCGTAGGTGAGGACCGTCGCCACGGAGCCGACCCGGCGGGCGTCGTTGGTGGCGATACTGGTGAGCGCGCCCGGCAGCCGGTTCGCGTCGGAGCCGCCGCGCGGGTCAAGGACGCGGGCGCCGAGTTCGAGCCGCAGCTCGTGGGCGGCCTGCTCGCCCGCGCCCTCCGTGATCCGTGCGCTGTTGCGGTAGCAGGTGGACAGCACGAAGAAGAGGACCGCGAGCACCAGGAGCCAGCGCCACAGGGCACTGGAGTCACCGGTCGCGACGGCCGTGTCGATGGCGACGCCGATGACCACCGGGACCAGGGCCTCACAGCCCTGGTGGGTCATGCCGAGCAGGGAGGCGGCGACGATACGGCGTCGTTGCCCCCTGATCGCCCTGCGGAGGACGTGCCCCCCGGTTGGTGCTCCAGCTGGCATGCGGCCCTCCGCGACGATGTTCAAATGGTTAGGTAAGGCTACCTTAAACAGGTGTTGCGTCTCTGTCGCCACCTCGGGCGCCCTGTGCGCACTCGGTTCCCCTATCGTGACCGCACGTCCATCTCGAGGTCACCACCCGCGCGTTGACCGGGCCGGATGCGTTCGGTTAGCCTCACCTAAGTCTCAACTTGCCGTTCGCGCCGTGTTTTTTGTGGTTCTTCGTGTTCCGCACGCGGTACGACGCCTGAACCGCCGCCAGGGGGAGTTGTCGTTGTCGGTCGAAACCCGGGCGGTGTCCGAAGGGCCGGCCGCCGTCGCGGCCCCGCCCGGAGCGGGCCGGACCGTGAACGCCCTGCGGGGCATGGGCCTGCTCGTGGCGCTGGGCGCCCTGATCCTTGTCGCGTTGCTCAGCATTTGGGTTGGTACGAGGGGGATTCCCTTCACCGCGACCTGGAGCGCGCTGTGGCACCCCGACGGGTCCGAGACGTCGATCATCATCCACGACTACCGCATCCCCAGAACCCTCCTCGGCCTCCTCGCTCGGCATGGCGCTCGGCCTCTCCGGCGCGCTGATGCAGGCGCTGACGCGCAACCCGCTCGCCGACCCGGGCCTGCTCGGGGTCAGCCTGGGCAGCGCCGCGGGCGTCGTGGTGGCCATCGCCTTCCTCGGCGTGGGCTCCGTGCTCGGCTACGTGTGGTTCGCGTTCATCGGCGCCGCCGTCGCCTCGGTCGTCGTCTATCTGCTGGGCACCTCGGGACGCAAGGTGGCCACCCCTGACCGCCTGGTCGTCGCGGGGGCGGCCGTCACCGCCGTCCTGTACGCCTTCAACTCCGCGGTCCTGCTGCTCGACCCCGAGGCCTTCGACCAGTTCCGCTTCTGGAACGTGGGCTCGCTCTCCGGCCGGTACTTCGAAGTCGTCTATGCCATCCTCCCGTTCGTCGCCGTCGGCCTGCTGATCGCGCTCTGCCTCGCCCCGTCCCTCAACGCCCTCGCGATGGGCGACCAACTCGGCCGGGCCCTCGGGCTGAACGTCGGCCGGACCCGGGCGCTCGGCGCCGTCGCGGTCGTGCTGCTGTGCGGCGCGCCACCGCGGCGGCGGGACCGATCGGTTCGTCGGCCTCGCCGTGCCCCATGTCGCCCGGTTCATCGTCGGCCCCGACCGCGGTGGGTCCTCGCGTCTCGATGCTGCTCG
>RBWT01000294.1 GCA_004010275.1 Streptomyces huasconensis | reverse complement strand
CCCGCCCCCGCGACCGAACACCGCGCCACCCCCGCCGACCAGCCGCCCCCGCCTCCGACCAGCCGCGCCCCCGCGCCGGCACACACCGGCGGCCACGTACCATGGGCGCATGTCCTTCCTCCGCCGCCGCAGCTCCGCCACCCCGCGGCCCGGACTTCGACGTCCTGGCCATGGACCCCGGTGACTGGCCCGGCAATCTCGGCGCGGGCCTGCTGCCCGCCCCCGACGGCAGCTGCCAGGGCGTCTTCCTGCGCTACGACCTGTTCGGCGGCCGCGGCCCCGCGATGATCATCGGTAACCTCCCCGAGGGGGCGCCCGCGCGCGAGACCGCCGAGGGCGAGGTCCCCTTCGAGGTGGCCCAGCTGCTGCTCGCCCTGGAGAACGACGAGGACATCACGGTCGTCTCCACCGAGGACGTGCCGGTCATGCAGGGTGACAACCTCCTCATCGTGCGTCGTCTGAAGCTGTCGGAGAGCCGCATCTCGTGCGTGCAGTTCGACCGCAGCGACAACGTCCTGGTGACCATCGCCGCCTGGGACCGGCCGATCACCGACGATCTGTACGCGCTCCTCAAGCCGCTGCCCGCGGAACTCTTCCAGCAGGGCTGACCAGCCCCGGAAGCCCCGACCGCGCCGCACCCCGCCCTTCCGTCCAACCGCCGCCCCGCTCCGTCCAAGGAGCGGGGCGGTTTTCTGTCTTGTCGGGCCACTCGCCCCCGGCGCGGCCCCGGGCCCGACCTCCGCTCGGCGGTCGTCACGACGTCGAGCGCACCACCTGCACGTCCGCCGCCCGCACATACCCGATGCGGTGCCCGTACTGGATGACGTAGTACATGTCCTTGCCGCGCACCACCTTGTGCCCCGCGGTGTCGAACGTCGAGGCGTAGTAGTACTCGCCCGGCACCTTGTCGCCGATCACGTACTTCTGGCCCGCCAGGATCTTGTACGGCAGCGGGGAGACCGCCTGGACGGGCACACCCGCCGGGTAGGCCTCCTTCTCCGGGTAGGCGCGTCCGTACACCGGGACCTCCGTGGCGCCCTCCTTCGGCGTCACCACCCACCCCTTCGCGTCGAGGGCGGTGGGCTGCTTCCGCGGGTTCTTGAACCAGGCCTTCTGGCCGAGGTACCAGACGGCGGTCCAGTCGCCCTGGCGGTCGGCGACCGCGTACTGCTGGCCGGTGGAGAGCCGCGCCCCGACGTCGTTCACGTCGATCGTGGAGTCCTGCCCGCCCGGCCGCTTGCCGATGTCCTTGATCAGCGGCGCGTCGTCACGCGGCTCCGTGTGGACGCGCACCGCCGCCGAACCGTGCGGCACACACGTGTCGGCTGGCTTGCCGCAGCCCGTGTACACCGGCCGGTTCTCCGCGTACTCGGGCGCACCGTCACCAGCCCGCCCTTCGGCCCCGCCGTGCGGTGGAACGGCTTGCCGAGCAGCGTGAAGTAGTGCCGCCAGTCCCAGTACGGGCCCGGGTCCGTGTGCATCCCCCGGATCGTGGACGAAACCGTGCCCTGGACGTTGTCGTGGCCGAGGATGTGCTGGCGGTCCAGCGGGATGTCGTACTTCTTGGCGAGGTACTTCACCAGCCGCGCCGACGAGCGGTACATCGCCTCCGTGTACCAGGTGTCGGGAGCGGTGAGGAAACCTTCATGCTCCAGGCCGATCGACTTGGCGTTGACGTACCAGTTGCCCGCGTGCCAGGCGACGTCCTTGGCCTTCACGTGCTGGGCGATGTGGCCGTCGGTGGAGCGCAGGCTGTACTGCCACGACACGTAGGTCGGGTCCTGCACCATCTTCAGGACGCCCTCCCACCGGCCCTCGGTGTCATGGACGATGATCGAGTCGATGCTCTGGCTCCTGGGCCGGTCCGCCAGGTCGTGGTTGCCGTAGTCCGGATTGCCGTTGGGGTCCTTGAACTCCTCGTACGGCGCCGGAATCCACTCGCAGGACACCGTCTTCGGGCACTCCGTGTCACCGGGCGCCGCCTTGCGCAGGCCCATGCTCCTCAGCTGCGCCGTGTCGGGCCGCAGACCCGGCTCCGGCGCCAGCTCCACCCGCTGACCCGCGTCCGTCGTCCGCCGTTCACCGTCGCGGATCACCGCGAACACATCGTTGGCGTACGTCGCCGCCGTCGCCTCGTCGTCCGCCCCGGAGAAGCGGGCGATCGCGCCGTACCAGTCGGCGGGGTCCTCGCTCAGCGGCTTGCCGAGCTTCTTCTGGGCCGCGGCGAGCAGGGCGGCACCGCCCTCCACGTTCGCGGCAGCATCCGTGCGCAGCTCCGCGGCGGGCAGGCCGGTCAGCTGAGCCGCGCGCGGCAGCGTCTTGAGCCGCGCCGGAAGCTCGGCCTCCGACGGCACGGACGGCACCTCCGCCCTGGGCGGCGACATCGGGCGCGAGGTGTCACCGCGCGGGTCCTCCTCGCCCTCGCCGTGATGCGGGGCCGAGGCCAGGGCCGTGCGCGCGTCGGTCAGGTGCATGGGGCCGTAGCCGCCGGTGACGCTGGCCGCGCCACCGTGCGCGTCCCAGCGGGACTGGAGATACGAAGACGCCGAGCAGCACGCTCTGCGGTACGCGGTACTCCTCGGAGGCGGACGCGAAGGCGCCCTGCAACTGGGTGCCGGACGCCTGACGCGCGGCGCCGGACGACGGGGCGGCGCCGAGCAGCGGCACCAGCAGACCGGCCGACGCGAGGGCGCCCGCCGTCCTGATGGTGCGTCTGCGCGCCGACGAGGTACGGGCGGTGGTTCCTCGCAATGCAGCCTCCTGGGACTCCTTGGCCGATGAAGCGTGGCGGGGCGTGCGGGGCCGGGCGTGCGTCAGTGGTACCGGCTCCCCGACGATCCGTCAATCATGCCCAGGAGAAGGGATTTCGCATGTCAGTGACGGTCCCGGCGGGTCACACCCGGACTTTCGCCGGGACACGCCCCACCGCCTGCGACGCGTCAGTGGCGTGGACCAATGGGAGTGCGCGGGAAACACCTGTTCGGAGGAGTGGGGGTGCGGCGAGCGGAAGAGGCACACCGGCATAGGCCGGTGTGCCTTTCCCGACGACATAGACCAGAGGCATACGAAGGTCCGCGGTGCGCCCCTGTTCTCGGCGCACGCGGACCTGTTTCCCCTCAGCGAGTACCGACCGCCGCTCGCACGGCCCGGCGGGCCAGCTGGCAGTCGTCGTGCAGCCGCCTCAGCAGCAGCCGCTGTTCCTCGCCGGTCGGCGCGGCGCCGGAAGGGGCCCGTCCCGGTGCCGCCGGGGCCGATTCGTGCATCGAACGCTGCACGGCCGTCTCGTACTGACGGATCTCACGGGTCAGCACCAGCATGAGATTGACCAGGAACGCGTCGCGCGCCGCGGGACCCGCGAGCTGGGCCTGCTGGCTGATCTCGCGCCGCGCCACGGGGTTGTCACCGAGGACCGTCCAGAGCGTCGCCAGGTCGTACCCCGGCAGATACCACCCCGCGTGCTCCCAGTCGACCAGGACGGGTCCGGCCGGCGAGAGCAGGATGTTCGACAGCAGCGCGTCGCCGTGGCAGAACTGCCACATCGCCTCGGGGCCCTCGCCCTGGTGGACCGCCGAGTGCGCGATGCCGTGCAGCAGCTTCTGCAGGTCGCCCATGTCACGGTCGGTCAGCAGACCGAGTTCGTGGAAGCGGGCGATGCGCCTGCCGTACTCCAGCGGCCTGCCGAACATCTCGGCGGGCGGCCGCCACTGGTTCAGGCGCAGGACGGAGCCGAGCGCCGCCCGGATGTCGGCCCGCGGCGGGGCCTCCACGGGGTGCCTCTGAAGTGCCGCCACCCGCCCGGGCATCCGCTCGATCACCAGCGTGCAGGCCTCGGGATCGGCGGCGATCAGCCGAGGCGCCCGCACCGGCGGCCGGTGCCGGACGAACGAGCGGTATGCCGCTATTTCGTGCCGGAGCCGATCCGCCCACAGAGGGGAGTGGTCCAATAAGCACTTGGCGACGGCCGCGCCGCGTCCCGCCGTACCGACCAGCAGGACCGTACGGCCGCTTCGGCGGAGCACCTGCACAGGGTTGAACTCGGGGCAGATGCGATGCACCGAGGCGATCGCGGTGCGCAGTTGCGCCCCCTGAGGGCCGGACAAGTCGAGTCTCCCGCTGAGCGGTTGCGAGCCGGGTCCCGGCGCGCGACGCGTCCGGCCGGCGCCGCGCTGCTCGGCAGCGGACCGCGCCGGCTCCAGATAGGGACCACTACGCCTCCGCGGAGGGGGGGCACCTCGCGGCCCCGGGGCACGGGGGGGCGCGGGCGGAGCGGCCGGGGCGGGGCGGACACGGAGGACGATGCTGCGTACATGGGCGAACAGATCCCTTCGTGTGCCTGTGGATTGCGTGCGCCCTCCCGCCCCGATCGCGTCGGGATCACCCTGGGGAGTGCCGTGCGGCGACCGGGTCGGGGTGGCGCACTTCTACCTGACACCTGGAGCCCCCTGGCACACCATGTGGCGCACCCTGGCGAACCCTGGCGAATAGTCGCTCAGCAACTGACAGGCGGTTACTGTCAACTCAGCCGAGAACCTGGGGGCTTGACGTGAGCGGACAACCCAATACCCGCCTTTCGGATCTGTTCGGCCTCGCCGGCTGGTCGAAGGGCGAACTCGCGAGAATGGTGAACCGGCAGGCGGCGGCCATGGGCCACCTCCAACTGGCCACCGACACCTCGCGGGTGCGGCGGTGGATCGACATGGGGGAGATCCCCCGCGATCCGGTGCCGCAGGTGCTGGCCGTCCTGTTCACCGAGCGTCTCGGCCGTGTCGTGACCACTGAGGATCTCGGTCTGGTCCGGCACGGACGTCCAGGCAAGCGGCGTGGCGACGGGAGTGCGGAGCACCCCGACGGCGTGCCGTGGGCGCCCGAGCGGACAGCCGCGGTCCTCAACGAATTCACGGGAATGGACCTCATGCTCAACCGACGCGGCTTGGTGGGCGCGGGCGCCGCGCTCGCCGCAGGCTCCGCACTCAGCAGCGCCATGCACGACTGGCTGCACACCGATCCGGCCCTCGCGGCCGACGCCCCCCGTATCCACGACCCGCTGCACGCCGACCCCGCCGGGTTCGACCGCTATGAGGCCGCCCCGATCGGGTCCCAGGAGATCGAGGAACTGGAGCGCTCGTCGAAGTGTTCCGCGCCTGGGACGCGGCCCGCGGCGGCGGACTGCAGCGCAAGGCCGTGGTGGGCCAGCTCAACGAAGTGGGCGGCATGCTCGCCTACCGCCACCCCGACCACCTCCAGCGGCGCCTGTGGGGCGTCGCCGCCAACCTCGCCGTCCTCGCGGGCTGGATGGTCGCGACGACGTCGGCCTGGAGCCCACGGCCCAGAAGTACTTCGTCATCGCCGCCCACGCGGCCCGCGAGGGCGCCGACCGTCCCCGTGCGGGCGAGGCCCTGTCCCGGGCCGCCCGCCAGATGGTCCACCTGGGCAAGCCGGACGACGCCCTGGACCTGATGAAGCTCGCCAAGTCGGGAGCGGGCGACGAGGCCCTGCCCCGCACCAAGGCGATGCTGTACACCATCGAGGCCTGGGCGCAGGCGTCCATGGGCCGCGGCCAGGCCATGCGGCGCACGCTCGGCCGCGCCGAGGATCTCTTCGTCTCGGACAAGGGCGACGTGCCGCCGCCGAGCTGGATGCAGATGTTCGACGAGGCGGACCTGCACGGCATGCAGGCCCTGGCCTACCGCACGCTCGCCGACCACGAACCGGCCGCGGCGCCCATCGCGCAGCGGCACGCCAAGGAGGCCATCGAACTGCGCGCGAAGGGCCACGACCGGTCGCAGATCTTCGACTACCTCTCCCTGGCGTCGGCCTGCTTCATCGCTGATGACCCCGAACAGGCCGACCGCTACGCGCGCCTGGCGCTGGTGTCGATGGGGGCCAACTCCTCGCACCGCACCTGGGACCGGCTGCGCGAGATGTACCGGCTGACGGCGCAGTACGCCGGCTATCCGAAGATCCAGGACCTGCGCGAGGAGATCAAGCTCGCGCTGCCGAAGGGGAGCAGGGGGGCGGGCAGAACGGCCAGGGCGTGACTCTCCCCGGCAGGTTCAACGGCAAATTCAACGGCAGGTTCAACACCGGGCGATCAGCAGACAGGCGTCGTCCTCGCGCGGGCTCCCGTCGAACTCCTCGACGACCGTCCGCACACAGTCCTCCGCCGTGCGCGCCGCGGTGAGGCGGGGAGCGAGGGAGAGCAGCCGGACCGCTGCCGCGTCCCGGCCGTGGCGGGGCACCAGACCATCGGTGTGCAGTAACAACAGGTCCCCGGGGCGCAATTGCTCCTCTGCCTGCTCGTACGCCGCTTCGGGCGCGGCTCCGAGGAGCGCGCCGACCGGTGGCGTCAGCGTGCGCCCCGTCCCGTCGCGGAACAGCAGCGGGGCGGGGTGTCCGGCCTGCGCCCAGGTGAGCAGCCGGGTGCCGGGGTCGTAGCGGCAGCAGATCGCGCTGCCGCGGGCGGGCCGGACCGTGGTGTCGAGGAGGCCGTTGAGCCAGCCCATGAGCCGGCCGGGCATGCGCCCGCGACCGCCATCCCGCGCACGCGCCGTGCAGCATCGCCATGCCGGAGGTGGCGGCGACGCCGTGCCCGGTGAGGTCGCCCACGCTCAGCAGGGCGTGGCCGTCGGGCAGTTCCATCGCGTCGTACCAGTCGCCGCCGACCGGGCGCGCCGGTCGAGGAAGGGAGGCGGGAGGGAGGGCAGGGAGGGAGGGAGGTAGCGGGCGGCGGAGGTCGAGTCGGGCGGGGCCGGCCGGTGCGGAAGCT
>RBWT01000293.1 GCA_004010275.1 Streptomyces huasconensis | reverse complement strand
CGCCCCGCCCCTGCGTACGCAGCCGCACGTGCCGCCGCCGCTCGTCGCCCTGGAAGAACTCCGCTTCCCGGGGCTCCAGGACGTACAGCGTCCAGGTCGGCGCGTCCGCGTCCGGCTCGGCCTGTGCGCGGTCCCAGGCGGCGGCCGAGGCCCGCGCCAACTCGTCTGAGGAGCTGAGGTGTTCGCTCTGGCGGCCCACCAGGGCGGCGGCGAGGGCGCCCGTCGAGCGGGCGTGCAGGCTCGGCGAGGCTCTCGGCGGTGCGGGGCCGCGGCGACCCGGCCCCTGATCCGGATCTGCCGGCCCTGCGACGCCCAGTAGAAGTGCAGGGCGGCCTCCGGGCAGGCGGCGAGCTGGCGGCCCTTCCTGCTGCTCGCGTGCGAGGCGAAGTGCCAGCCGCGGCCGTCGGCGTCGTGCAGCATGACCGTCCGTACGTCGGGTCCGCGTCCTCGGCGACCGTCGCGAGGCCCATGGTGTGCGGCTCGGCCTGCCCGGCGGCCACCGCCTCCGCGAACCACGCGTGGAAGAGGGAGAGCGGGTCGGCGGGCGCCCCGGCCGGGTCGAAGGCGGGCAGCTCGACGTCCCATACGCGCTGCGCCGCAGCAGTGTCTGGAACGGGGTGGCGGGGCCGCTGCCCTGGGGCGCGGCGGGCGGTGGCGGGGTTCCGGGTGTCGTCATGCGCCGATTGTGACGCGCGGGCGGCAGAGGTGCCGCGTCATCCCCGCCCCAGCACCACCGTCCCCGACGAGCAGAACCACCCGCCCGTCCCCGATGCCACCGCCAGCTCCGGCAGCGTGCCGTCAGGGCGTCTGACCTGGCCCTCGCCCGCCTGGCCGCGCAGCTGCCGGGCCGCCTCCACCAGCAGGAACAGGCCGCGCATGCCCGGGTGCTGTGCGGACAGGCCGCCGCCGTCCGTGTTGGTCGGGAGGCCGCCCGTGCGCAGCAGGCGGCCCTGCTCCACGAAGGCGCCGCCCTCGCCCTTCCCACAGAAGCCGAGGTCCTCCAGCGTCACCAGCGTCATGTAGGTGAACGCGTCGTAGATCTGGGCCACGTCGATGTCCTGGGGCCGCACCCCCGCCCGTTCGAAGGCGAGCCGGCCGCTCACCGCCGCCGGGGAGACCGTGAAGTCGTCCCACTCCGACATCGTCGTGTGCGACACGTGTCCGCCCGCCCCGAGGACCCACACCGGCTGCGAGGCACAGTCCGCCACGTACTCCTCGGCGGCGAGCAGCACCGCGCAGCCGCCGTCGGACCGTATGCAGCAGTGCAGCTTGGTGAACGGGTCCGCGATCATCGGACCGGACAGCACCTCGTCCACCGTGATCGGGTCGCGGAACATCGCCTCCGGGTTGGCCGCCGCGTTGGCCCGCGCCTGGACGGCGACGGAGGCGAGCTGTTCCAGGGTCGTGCCGTACTCGTGCATGTGGCGGCGCGCGGCCATCGCGTACTTGGCGATCAGGGTGTGTCCGTACGGGACTTCGAACTGGGCCGGGCCCCGTGCGCCGAAGGAGAGGTTCGACGTGCGGCGCCCCGCCTTGATGTCCGCGCGGGCGGTGGAGCCGTAGACGAGGAGCACGGCGTTCGCCCGGCCCGCCGCTATCGCCTCCGTCGCGTGCGCGGCCATGACCTCCCAGGTGGAGCCGCCCACGGAGGTGGAGTCCACCCAGCGGGGCCGGAGGCCGAGGTACTCGGCGACCTCCACGGGCGCCAGCGTGCCGAGGCCCGCGGAGGCGAGTCCGTCGACCACGTCGCGGCGGAGGCCCGCGTCGGCGAGCGCGCGGCGGGCCGCCTGGGCGTGCAGGGCATAGGGCGTGGCCTCGTCGACCCGCCCGCAGTCCGAGAGGGCGACACCGACGACGGCGACCTTGCGGCGGGCGGTGCGGCTGGCGGTGGGCATGAATCTGACGGTACATCAGATCAGCCCGTCGCAAGGAGAGGTGGGGCGGGATCGGCCCGTCCCCGCTCTGGGCATCTCCGTGCCGTCGACCTAACATGACGGCCCGTCAGATCCAGGTTCAGATCCAGGTTCAGGTCCGGTCGCCGGACCCGGGGGAGGAGCCCGCCGATGGACGCCGCCTTCAGCGCGGAGCAGGACGAGATCCGCCGCACCCTTCGCGAACTGGTCACCAAGCGCTGCGGGCCCGACGACGTCAAGGCCGCCGTCCGCACCCCTCGCGGTTACAACCCCGCCCTGTGGTCCGCCCTCGCCGAACAACTCGGCCTGCCGGGGCTCGCCCTTCCCGAGGCGTACGGAGGTGTCGGCTGCACGGCCGCGGAGCTGGCCCTCGGCTGCGAAGAGCTGGGCCGCGCCCTCGCCCCGTCCCCGCTGCTGGCCACCGCCGTCCTCGCCGCCCCGCTGATCCTCGCCCTCGGCACCGAGGAGCAGCGCGCCGCGCACCTGCCCCGGATCGCCGCGGGGGAGCTGACCGCCGCTCTCGCCGTACCCGGCACCGGGCTCACCACCGCCCTCGGGCTCGTCGGCGACAACGCCGGTGACTGGTCCGGCGGCGGGCGCGCGGGCGGCGTACAGGCAACGGCGGAGGGCGGGGCGTGGCGGCTGTACGGGCAGGCCGAGCAGGTGCTCGACGGCGCACAGCGCGGGGCTCCTCGTCGTCGCCGCGCACGCGGGCGGCTTCGCCCGCTCCCGTACCCTCCTCTTCCTGGTGCGCGAGGGCGCGACCGGCATGGCGCGGACGCGGCAGACCTCGCTCGACGAGACGGCGCGCGCCCAGGCGCGCGCCGAACTGCGGGACGTGCGGGCCGAGTTGTTGGGGGACGCCGAGGGCGACGTGCCGGGTGCGCTCGCCGCCGCCGGGGACGTCGCCGCCACCGTGCTCGCCGCCGAGGCCGTCGGGGCCGCGGACCGCGCGCTGGAGAGGACCGTCGAGTACGTGCGCGGCGGCGAGCAGTTCGGGCGGGCGATCGGGTCCTTCCAGGCCGTCAAGCACCGCCTCGCGGAGGTGTACGTACAGGTGCAGGCGGCCCGGTCGGCCGCGTACTACGCGGCCTGGGGCGGCCGGGGGCGCAGGCCGCGGGGGTCCGGCGGGCAGGGCGCCGAGCGGGCGGCGCGCTCGCACTCGCGCAGGGGCTCGACGCGCTGCGGACCGCCGCGTCCGAAGCCGTGCAGCTGCACGGCGGCATCGGCTTCACCTGGGAGCACGAGGCGCATCTCTACTTCAAGCGGGCCTCCGGCGACGAGCTGCTCTTCGGGCCCGCGCACCGCCTGCGGGCGCGGGCGGCGGAACGGGCCGGGCTGTTCGCGGGCGATGCCCTCCGGGAGGCCGTCTGATGCCGCCCGGACCACGCCCGAGGCGGACGGCGGCCGGGCTGCGCCTGGTGCGGAAGGTGTCCGCCACCCGCGCCTTCGCGAAGCTCGCCCCGCACGTCGTCCCCGCGCTGGACCGTGCCGTGCACCGGCTGACCCGCGGCAAGGTACTGCTCAGCGGGAAGATGCTGCCCGGTCTCGTCCTGACGACGCGGGGCGCGAAGAGCGGACTGCCGCGACGTACGCCGCTGGCGTGCATGCCCGACGAGGAGGGCGGCGGATGGGTGCTGATCGGGTCCAACTTCGGGCGGCCCGGCCACCCGGCGTGGACCGCGAACCTGCTCGCGCACCCGGAGGCCTCGGTCAGCTGGCGCGGCGCGGACATCCCGGTCCGGGCACGGCTGTTGACGGGGGAGGAGCGGGCGGCGGCCTGGGAGGCGGCGCTCGCGTTCTGGCCGCCGTACGCCGCGTACCAGTCGCGGGTGGAGCGGGAGATCAGGCTCTTCCGCCTGGAGCGGAGACCGCGACGCGGACCACCTGAGTGATCCGCCGCCGGGCTGACAGGACTGGAGGGGGCCGCTACTTCGTCGGCTTTTTGCCGGTGACGCCCAGATGTACCAACATCGCCAGGTTGGGCCTGAGTTCGTGCTGTTTGACGCCCCACGTCTGGAAGCCGCGCTGGTGCGAGGCGACCGCCGCCAGCATCGCGACGATCGAACCCGCCATGGCCGCCGGGCTGACGTCCTTGTCGACCTTCCCCTTGGCCTGCAGCTCCTTGACGGTGTCCGTAAGGGAGTTGTTGACCGAATTGAGGATCTTCATCCGGATCTTGTAGAAGCGCTTGTCGCCCTCGGCCGCGCCGAGGTCGACGACGCGGAGGATCGCGTCGTTCTTGCGCCAGAAGTCGAGGAAGCCCTCGACCAGCTCCTGGGAGGTCTGCCAGCCCGCCTTGCCGACCCAGGAGCGGCCTTCGAGCAGCTGGGTCAACTCGGCGCCCTCGGCCGCCATTTGCTCGGCGATCTCCAGGACGGCGCCCTCGACGTCCGGAAAGTACTGGTAGAAGGTCGCCGGTGAAGTCCCGGCCCTTCGGGCCACGTCGATGACTTTGACGTCCCGATAGGGCGAGGAGCTGAGCATCTCGCTGAGGCAGTCGAGCAGCTTCTGACGCGTCGCCTGACCGCGCCGACCGGCCACGCGGCCGTCGACGGTACGTACCTGTCCTGTCATGCCGTCAGCTTACCGAGGGGTGATCGGAGCGCGATTCGGCCGAGTGCAAATGGGGTTGGGGCAGGTCGCGGCCGGGGTGGGGGTGCACGGGGGTGGCGGAAAGCGGACCCCGCGCGACTCGACGCAAGGCTCGATCAAGTGTTCGGATATGTGAGCTGCGGGTGCCGTGCGGGGCGGTTAGCTTGAACGGCATGGACTACGCAGAGCAGGACACAGCGGGCGGATACGCGGAGGGCGTGCCCTGCTGGGTCGACGCGATGCTCCCCGACGTGGAGGGCGGCAAGCGGTTCTACGGCGAGCTGTTCGGGTGGGCCTTTGCCGAGAGGGCCGAGGCCGGGGCCGGGTCGGCGTACGGGCAGTACACCATGGCCCACAGCGACGGCCTGCCCGTCGCCGCGCTCGCGCCCAAGACCGACGGCCGCATGCCCACCGTCTGGACCGTCTACCTCGCGACCCCCGACGCCGCCGCCCTCGCCGAGCGCGTCAGGCGCGCGGGCGGCTCCATGGTCCGGGAGCCCATGCCCGTCGGTCCCGCCGGGACGGTGGGCCTCGCCGCCGACCCCGAGGGCGCCGTCTTCGGGATCTGGCAGGGCGGCACACACCAGGGCTTCGGCAAGCAGCGGGAGCCCGGCTCGTACTGCTGGACGGAGGTCTACTCACGGGACAAGGACCGGGTCGACCCCTTCTACGAAGGCGTCTTCGGATACGGCGGCTTCGACCTCGACCTCGACGGCGTCCCCTTCCGCACCTGGTCCCCGCCGGGCGCCCAGGCCGGCCCCGAGACCGCCATCGGCGGCCGCAGCCTGATGTCCCCGGGCACCGACGGCTACAGCACGCCCGAGACGCCCCCGCACTTCCTCGTCTACTTCAATGTCACCGACGCCGACGCGACGGCCGCGGCCGTCACCCGGCTCGGCGGCCGCGTGCAGATGCCGCCCCACGACATCCCGTACGGGCGTATCGCGGTGCTCAGGGACAACCAAGGGGCGACCTTCGCTGTCCTACAGGACTGAGGCTGCGCACGAGGCGCACCCGCGGGTCTTTTGTCCCGGGAAACCCCCAGACACCCCCAGACACCCCGAGACACCCCGATCTCGCCCCGGGTTCGCCACGGCCGCCTCGGACAGGAAGAATCAGGGTGCGTGCCGCCGTAGCGGCTCGGGTGGTGAGACGCTGCACGGGGCTGTCTTCTTCGGCGGCCGCGTACGGGGAGGTGGCAGGGCAAGTGGTGGATCAGCTGACGCAGCACGATCCGAGGCGGATCGGCCCGTTCGAGGTCCTCGGCAGGCTGGGCGCCGGTGGCATGGGTCTGGTCTATCTCGCGCGCTCCGCGTCGGGGCGGCGCGTGGCGATCAAGACGGTGCGGACCGAACTCGCCGAGGACCAGCTGTTCCGCGTCCGCTTCACGCGCGAGGTCGAGGCCGCCCGCGCCGTGTCCGGCTTCTACACCGCCGCCGTGGTGGACGCCGACCCGCGGGCCGCCGTGCCGTGGCTCGCCACCGCGTACGTCCCCGCGCCCTCCCTCGAAGAAATAGTGAACGAACACGGGCCGCTGCCCACCCAGGCGGTGCGGTGGCTGGCGGCGGGCGTGGCCGAGGCGCTGGAGTCCATCCACGGCGCCGGCCTGGTCCACCGTGACCTCAAGCCGTCCAACGTCCTCGTCGTCGAGGACGGCCCGCGCGTCATCGACTTCGGCATCGCGTCCGGCGTCTCGAACACCCGGCTGACGATGACCAACGTCGCCGTGGGCACACCCGCGTACATGTCACCCGAGCAGGCGAAGGACTCGCGCAGCGTGACCGGGGCGAGCGACGTCTTCTCGCTCGGCTCCACGCTCGTCTTCGCCGCGACCGGGCACGCCCCCTTCCATGGCGCCAACCCCGTCGAGACGGTCTTCATGCTGCTCCGGGAGGGCCCCGACCTCGAAGGGCTGCCGGACGAGCTGCGCCCGCTGATCGAGTCGTGCATGCAGATGGAGGCGGCGCTGCGGCCCAGCCCCGCCGACCTCCAGGCGCAGCTCGCCCCGCACCTCTTCGCCTCCGAGAGCGCGGGCAACGACGACAGCGGCACGGCCTCCGCCTGGCTGCCTGGAGCGGGCCGTCGCGCTCATCGAGCCCGCAGGAACGGCCGGCCCCCCGCCCGGGTCCCGGCCACCGCCGGGCGCAGCGGCGGCCGGGGTGCCGCCCCCGCTCCGGTGCCGTCACCGCGCGCCGCCTCCGCAGCAGCCGCCGCCCGCGCCGTCCCAGGCGCCGTTCGCGGGCACGCCCGACGCGGGGCCCGTGCGGCTCGCCGGGGGGAAGGTGCC
>RBWT01000292.1 GCA_004010275.1 Streptomyces huasconensis | reverse complement strand
GACGGGGCCGACTCCGGGCGGCGGGCCCGGAGTGGTCCGAGGCATCGGCCTGGCGCGGCCGGGGCGGGGCGGGAGTGCCCGGGGCCCGGGGGCCGTCCTGGGCGGCCGTGTTCACCGGGCCCGCCGGGGTGTCCCAGCGGAGGAAGGCACGCAGGAGTCGCAGAAGGACTGGCCCCGCTGCCGGGCGGGGGTGCCGCACTCGGGGCACGAAGAGGTGGGCGGCGTGTGCGAAGGGGAGTGGGGCATCGGGTCCGTCTCAGACTGCTCGGGCTGCTCGGGCATCAGGTTCCTTCAGGGGAGGTCAGGGCGGTCACCTCGGCCGTGAAGGGGAGGTGGGCGGGGCGGGCCGCGGCGACCACGGACCGCAGGCGGTAGGGGTCCACCGACGACGGGTCGGGCACCCGCAGGGACACGTGCAGAGCGCGGGCGCGGCGACCCGGGGAAGGGGCCCAGGGGGCGCGCCGACCAGGTCGCGCCGCCGCTCTCGGTGATCCGCGGCCGTACGCCGAAGGCCAGTTCGACGGCGGCGGACAGGCCGCGCCGGGTGCCGCGCACGCGGTGCAGTGCCACGGCGGAGGCCACCGCGTGGCGGCGCAGCGGCAGCGGTTCGGTGCCGTCCAGCTCCGTGCCGACCCAGTCCGTCAGCCAGCCGAGGAAGTCCTCGGGCGCAAGGGCGGGCGTGAAGTACGCCTCCAGACAGTCC
This sequence comes from Streptomyces huasconensis, assembly GCA_004010275.1. GTDB lineage: Bacteria > Actinomycetota > Actinomycetes > Streptomycetales > Streptomycetaceae > Streptomyces > Streptomyces huasconensis. Next base: position 6,109 of record RBWT01000292.1, on the reverse strand, counting down.
AGGACGGTGAAGACGGGCGCCAGCACGGTGTCCAGACCGGAGACGAAGCGCAACGCGAAGTCGTCGTCGGCGTAGACCGCGGGCAGCTGCTCGCCCAGCGGATGCGCGGAGGCCAGCGCGGGCAGCGCCCCGCGCCGCGACCCGCCTTCCGGCGCCGCGGCACCGGCGCCCGGGGGCGCGGCACCGGTCCCCGGGCGCGGAGCCGCCGCCCTTGCGCAGTGAGGCGGGGCCCGGCCCGGCCGGCCCCGTGAACCCCGCCGTCATCGCGCCTCGATGACGCGCACGCGGTGGTCGAAGGGGAACAGCAGGGCGGACGGGCCGAGTTCGATGCGGTCGGTGGCGTCGCCCCGGCGGCCCGTGAGGGGGTCGGCCGGATGCAGCAGGACCTCGTCGACCAGCTCCACGCCCGGCACCCGCTGGAGCGCAGCGAAGATCTCGCCCGCCCGCAGCGGGCGCCCGAACGGCCAGCCCGCGCCGAGCGCCCCGCCGGTCAGTGGGTCCAGGTAGGCGTAGAGCGCGTCGAGGGCGTCGGCCCGCACCCGTTCCGCCTGGGGCGCGCGGAAGGAGTGCAGCGTCGCGACGACGTGACGCCTGGTAGAAGGGCGGCCCGACCGCGAGCCGGGTGCCGATCGGGCGGCGGTCGTCGAGGAAGTCCGTGACGCGGGAGAGCTGTTCGTCGCCCGGGACCAGCTGTTCGAAGCGGAGCCGGCCGCCGCGGTCCGGCACGGCCTGCGGGACGACGAGGACCCGTACCGCGTTGTCGCCCGCGTCCGCAGCGTCGGCGGCCAGGCAGTGGATGCGGGCCGTCTCGGGCGCCGCGCGCCGCGCCAGCTCCTCGTAGTCGCGCGCGGTGACGCCCGCTCCTGGGCGCGCTGCGCGATCGGCGCGCGGACCTTGGCCTCCTGCACCGTCTCGCCGTCCACACCGCCGCGCGCCGCCTCGCGGTTCTCCACCCGGGCGACGTACGGGATGGAGCTGCGCAGCACCTGGATCGCGCCGCTCGCGACGTTGGCCGCGCGGCCGCCGCCGGTGCGGTAGCGCGTGGCCCGCAGGGCGGCGCCCTTGGCGGGGACCGCGCCGAACTGCCGCAGGGAGCCGTCGGGTTCGCGGACCGCGGGGCCGAAGGCGATCTCGCCGGTCGCCGCGTCCAGCGTGACGTGCCGGTCGTCGGGCCCCGACGCGGCGAAGTGGTCCACGACCTGCCACTCCTGCCAGCCCACGCCGTCCTCGTCGGAGCCCCCGGCGCCCTCGGAGACCTCCAGGACGAGCGGGGGCCGGTCGGCGACGACCGGGGCCTGGGCGAGCCGGACCCGCTGGCCGGGCACGCCCGTGGAGTCGCCCAGCAGCTCGTCGCGCACGACATCGGCGTGGGCGCGACCGTCGTGCCGCCGATGGTGAACGCGGACGCCGCCCGCACGGTCGGCGACGCGCTGTAGAACGGCTGCCCCGGGGCGGCCTCGACCACCCGGCACCGCACCCAGCCCGCCTCCTGCCGTCCCACCCGCGAGACGACGTGCCCGGCCGGGACGTGCAGGACGACGTCGCCCGGCCGGTTGAGACCACCGGTGGAGTCCTCCTCCACCTCGCACTCCGTCCAGCCCTCGGCGGTCCACGCCTCCCACACCAGCGGCGGCTGGCGCGGGTCGACGCCGACACCGTCGACGCGGCTGTCCAGCTGGAGCACGGCCACATTGCGCGGCACGGCGGCGCTGAGCCCGAACAGCAGGGTGTCGCCCGGCCGCGGGGACTCGCCGAAGACCCCCACGTCACGTCCGCCGAACACGTCCTGCCCGCAGTCCTGCGGGGTGCCGCCCGCCTCCTGGCGCAGCACGGCGTCCAGTTCGCAGGGCACCACCGTCAGGTCCGCCTCGGTCGCGAAGGCCACCGCCTCCTCGGTCTCCGTGCGGCTGGTCGCCACCTCCGTCCCGGCGGGCAGCACCACCGCCTCGGGCTGCGGCGCGGAGAGCCAGAACGTGACGTCGGCGCGGGCCGCCGAGGGCGGGAAGAGGGTGACGCCGAGCAGGTCGAGGAAGGCCAGGTGGTTCTTCTCGGGCACGCGGTTGAGGCGGTAGACGACCTGGTCGGCCATGTGCGCGACCGCCTCGACGAGGGTGACGCCCGGGTCGGAGACGTTGTGATCGGTCCACTCCGGGCAGCGCTGCTGGATGTAGCGCTTGGCGTCGTCGACGAACTGCTGGAAGCGCCGGTCGTCGAGGTGGGGTGCGGGCAGGGCCATCGGACTTCAGACTCCGCTCTCTGATTCCGTGGACGGGATCACGTAGAAGGGAAAGACGAGGCTGCGCGGGTTGTTGGTGCCGCGCACGGTGTAGCTCACGTCGATGAACAGGACGGACGGGTCGTCGGGCGCCGGGGTGACCTCGACGTCCAGGACCTCGATGCGGGGCTCCCACCGGTCGAGCGAGGACCGCACCTCGTACCGGATACGGCCCGCCGTCGCCTCGTTGACCGGCGCGAACACCAAGTCGTGGACGGCGCAGCCGAACTCGGGCCGCATCGGCCGCTCGCCGGGCGCCGTGGCGAGCACCAGCCGGATCGACTCCTCGATCTCGCGCTCGCGGCGGGCCAGCGCGATGCCGCCGCCCGCGTCCGTGCGCAGCGGGAACGTCCAGCCCGCGCCGACGAACTGCTCACTCATCCCTGCCACCCTCTCGGAACGGAGCGGAACGGAACGCACGCACGTCTGCCGCCCCCCTTTGAACGCCATGCATCTCTGCCGCGCCCCCTAGAACGGAATGCCGTTGCGCAGGACGGCCGGTGCGCTCAGCGCGACCGTGGCCGGCGAGCTGATGGCCGCCGCGGCGCCCGCGTTGACGGCCACCGCGCCGACCGCGCTGACGGTGACCGCGCCGACCGAGTTCACCGCGATCGCGCCCGCCGACTTGAGGCTGACGGCACCGGTCGCGTTGATGTCCGCCGCGCCGCCCGCGACGACGCCGAACTTGGCGCCCGCCTTGATGTCCACGGCCCCGCCCGCGCTCATCGTCAGCGAGCCGCCCGCGGTCAGCGACAGGTTGCCGCCCGCCCGGATGCTGACGTTGCGGGTGCCCGAGATGGACACCGAACCGTCGCTGCGAATCGTCACGCTGGTGCGCGTCTCGTCCATGTGGACGGTGAGACGGCCGTTGCCCGTCTGAAGCCGGATTCCGCTCTTCATGCGGGACTTGGCGTCGACCAGCTCCACCGTGTGACCGCTGCGCGAGGCCATGGAGCGCCAGTTGACCCGGCCGCTGGTCGGATCGATCGGCTGCAGCCCGTCCGTATTGGGCGTCGGCTTGTCGACGCCGTTGTACAACCCGGCCAGGACGTACGGGTGTTCAAGCGAGCCGCGGTCGAAGGCGACGAGCACCTCGTCGCCGACCTCGGGCATCATCAGCCCGCCGCCCCGCACACCGCCCAGCTGCGCGATGCGGCACCAGTCGCTCTCGTACGTCTGGGAGAGCCACGGGAAGCGCAGCTTGACGCGGTTCATCTTGAGCGGGTCCTTGGCGTTGCTGACCAGGGCCATGGCGACGCCCGGCATCGGCGGGGCGGCGTCGGCGCCACCGGAGGCGAGACCGTACAGCGAGCGGAACTGCCGCCCCGACACCGTCAGCCACGTCATGAACTGCCGTCCGGACTCGAAGACATGGCGCACGCCGGTCGCCGTGTACTTCCCCTCGAAGGGGAAACCTGCCCCCTTCAGGGCCACGGGCTGCCCCGGCTTCAGGTCCGGGTTGCCGGTGACCGCGACCTCCAGCTCCGCGAAGGAACCGGCCACGTCATCCGCCAACGCCTGCGCCGCGTGCTGGACTTGGGCCTGCGTGGTGTACGGCGTATGCGTACTGGTCAGCTCGGCTTTGCCGAAGGGCCGCGAGAGCTGGGCGGGGTGATGTCGGCGACGATGTCCTTGCTGCTGACCGCCGGCGCCCGCGCGGACAGCGGCCGCTTGGCCCGCATGTCCCAGCCGCGCGCCTCCGCCGCGGAGACCTGCCCGGCGGCGGTCACCGCGACGCGGCTGTGCAGCGCGTTGTGCTTGAACTCTAGGACGTACGGGCTCTGCGCTGCGGGCGTCGTGTCGGCGGGGGCGCCCGCGGCGGGGGCGAGCCCCGCGAAGCACAGCTTGCCGTTCTCGTCGAACGACAGGTGCGTGTCGTTCTCCTGGGCGAGGCGCGACAGGAAGTCCCAGTCGGTGATGTTGGGCTGGGTGGCCAGTTCGTAGACGGTCGGCGTCGCGTCGATCTTGCCGAGCTTCAGGCTGTTCAGGGCGGCGATGCGGCGCACGATGTCGGCGGCCGTCATGTTCGGGAAGCCCTGCACGCGGCGGTTGCGCAGCAGCCGGTGGCCGGGGTCGTAGCCGCGTACGACGAGGGACTTGCCGCCCCCGTCGACGTCCACCTCCAGCGCGGTCACCTCACCGGTCAGCATCGGCTTGCCGCGCACGCCGTCGGTGAACGGGCACAGGACGGCCTTGGCGCCCACCTTGATCTGCGGGAACTTCTCCAGGATGTCGCCGCCCGCGTCGGCGAACGTGAGCTGGAAGGCGGACGGCACGTTCACACTGGAGTCCACCCAGCCCTCGACGAGCATCGCCGCCAGCTTGTCGGGCAGCACGGAGCCGCCGATCTCGGCGTGCAGGACGCTCGTGTACGTCTTCTCGCTCATGCGGACTCCCTGTGCGCGTTCTCGCTCATGCGGACTCCCGGTGCGTCTTCTCGCTCATGCGGACTCCCGGTGCGCGGGCGCGGGGCGGGCCTCTTCGGCGGCGGGCAGCAGCAGTTCGGTGCCGGGCCTGAGCCGCATCGGGTCGTCGATGTCGTTCGCCTCGGCGATCAGCCGCCAGCGGGTGGCGTCGCCGTACTCCCGCCAGGCCAGCGAGGCCAGCGAGTCACCGGCCACCGTGCGGTGCACGCGGCGGGCGGAGAGCGCGCCGGAGGTCGGGTTCTGCCCCTTGGTGGGCATCGCCACCTCGGTCAGCGACAGCGAGCACGTCGCGCGGATCGGCTCGCCGGTCGGATTGAACAGGGTGTACGTCGCGCTGACACTCGTCACGTACGCCACGAACTGCACGGTGTTGAAAGAGCCCCAGGAGAACCGCACCCAGGGCGGCGACGGCCGCTTGGACGTCACGCTCTGCGGCGTCACCTCGCAGCAGGAGAGCAGCGACTCCACCTGCTTCTGCACCTTGCCGGAGTTCGGCGCGCCCGAGGAGTCGAGGAAGACCTCCAGCTGGAGCGTGGCGGGCACGGACCCGGTGAACTTCGGCGGCGCGCCCCGCATATAGGCCACCGCGGGCTGCGTGCGCCACTCCGCGGAGCGGCCCATCTGGAGCTGCGTCGGGTTGAACTGGAACTCGACCTCGCCGATCTTCCCGCCCAGCGAGCCGCCCAGGTCGGTGGGCGGCTGGTGGATGGCGAGCGCGGCCCGTACGAGGCTCGCGCCCGCCTTGCCGCCGGTCGGCGCGGCCATCTCAGGCACCCCCCGCGTCGGTGAACCCGTGGTGCGCGATCTCCAGCGTCTCGGTCGCCACGCTCGGGCTGTCCGGACTGAGGCTCGGCCCCTGCCAGCGCACGGGCAGCACCTCCACGAGCCCCCACTGCGCGACGATGGACCCGTCCGCCCGCAGGGCGGCGATCTGGGCCGTCGGCCTGGAGATCCCGGTGGCGATGGACGAGATCCACGACGCCACGCGGGAGGTGTCGGCGGTCAGCGGCCGGGTGAGGCGGATGGTGGAGAACGTCACGCGGGTCGGCAGCTGCCACACGAACCCGTTGTTGCCGCCTTCTTGCCGCTGCTCCACCTCCACCTCGGAGGACAGCCCGTCGCAGCCGTTGAACAGGCCGAGGTCCTGGCCGTCGATGGTCAGCTTGAAGAAGACGGTGGAACCGGGGTCCAGGGTCGAGGGCATCGGGGGTTCTTTCCTGTGGCGGCGAGGCGGGCGTGAACGGGCGGGTGGGTGAACGGGTGTGCGGGGCGGGGCGGTCAGCGGCCGTGGTCGCGCAGCCTGCCGATCCGCTCGCGGTCACCGCGCAGCTCCGCGCGCAGCAGCCGGGAGAGGGGGGGCGAGCAGGCGCCGGGGCGAGGTCGTCGAGTCGGCCGGGGCTGGACGCGG
>RBWT01000291.1 GCA_004010275.1 Streptomyces huasconensis | reverse complement strand
GTCCGCGCCCGCGCAGCCGGCGGTGGCGGCGAGGCCGAGAGCCGCGGCGGCGCGGAGCACCTTCCGGCGCCCGGGAGTCAGCTGATCGTCTTTCATGACTAATCCGTCGCACGGCCGAAGGTCCAGGCGGGACAACAACACCGGGGCGGCCCCCGAAAGCACCCGAACAGACGCGGGGCGCCGGATCAGACGCGGGGACTCCGGATCAGGCGCGGCGGACCAGGGGGAAGGGCAGGGTCTCGCGGATGGTCAGGCCGGTGAGGAACATGACGAGCCGGTCCACGCCGATGCCGAGGCCGCCGGTGGGCGGCATCGCGTACTCCAGCGCGTCGAGGAAGTCCTCGTCCAGCTCCATGGCCTCGGGGTCGCCCCCGGCGGCGCGCAGCGACTGCGCGGTGAGGCGACGGCGCTGCTCGACGGGGTCGGTCAACTCCGAGTAGGCGGTGCCGAGTTCGGTGCCGAAGGCGACGAGGTCCCAGCGTTCGGCGAGGCGCGCGTCGCGCCGGTGCTGCCGGGTGAGCGGGGAGACGTCGGTCGGGAAGTCCTTGTAGAAGGTGGGCAGCTGCGTCCTCTCCTCGACGAGTCGCTCGTACATCTCCAGGACGACGTCGCCGCGGCCGTGGCCGGCCTTGTACGGGACTGCGGTCCGGTCGCAGTGCCGGTGCAGCTCCCGCAGCGGGGTGTCCGCGTCGACCTCCTCGCCGAGTGCCTCGGAGAGCGCGCCGTACACGGTTTTGACGGGCCAGGGCCCGGAGATGTCGTGCCGGACGCCGTCCTTGTGGGCCACCGGGCTGCCGAAGGCGGCGGTCGCCGCGCCCTGGATGAGTTCGCGGGTGAGGTCGAGCATCACGTCGTAGTCGGCGTGGGCCTGGTAGGCCTCCAGCATCGTGAACTCGGGGTTGTGCTTGTACGAGACGCCTTCGTTGCGGAAGGTGCGGCCCATCTCGAAGACCTTCTCCATGCCGCCGACGCAGAGCCGTTTGAGGTACAGCTCGGGGGCGATGCGCAGGTGGAGGTCGAGGTCGTAGGCGTTGATGTGGGTGGTGAAGGGGCGGGCGTTGGCGCCGCCGTGGATCTGCTGGAGCATCGGTGTCTCGACCTCCAGGTAGCCGCGGTCCAGGAGCCCCTGACGCAGGGCCTGTACGGCGGTGGAGCGGGCCCGGACCACGTCGCGGGCGGCGGGGCTCGCGACCAGGTCGAGGTAGCGGCGGCGGACCTTGGCCTCGGGGTCGGTCAGCCCGCGCCGCTTGTCGGGCAGCGGCCGCAGACACTTGCCGGCGAGCCGCCAGGCGGTGACGAAGACGGTGAGTTCACCCTGGTCGCTGGTGCCGACCGTGCCGGTGGCCGTGATGTGGTCGCCGATGTCGACGTCGGCGGTGAAGCGGTCGAGCTGGCCCGCACCCGACACGTCACGGCTCAGGGCCAGCTGCCGGTCCCCCGACCAGTCGCGCAGGACGACGAAGACGATGCCGCCGAAGTCGCGTACGAGCATCACGCGACCCGCGACGGTTACCTGAGCCCCCATCATGTCCTGGCTGATGGCGACCAGTTCATGTGTACGCGGGGGAAGGCCCACCGGGTAGGGGTCGGTGCCCTCGGCCCGCAGCCGGTCGAGTGTGCGGTGCCGGACGCGGATCTGTTCCGGCGCCTTTGTGGCTGGGCCGGGCTCGGTGGCGCCGCTCTGCTCCGCGAGACCGAGGGCGGCGAGGGAAGGCAGGCCTTCCGTGGTCGCGGGCCGGGCGACGCCACGCGGTTTCGCGTGCCCCTTGCCCCACAGCTTGCGCAGCGACGGCACGGAGACGAAGCCCTCGGCGATGCCGGACGCCAGGCTGATGCGGGCGAGGGCGCCGCTGTCGCCGTAGCAGATGAAGCGCGGATACCACTCGGGGTGGTACTTGGCGTTGGAGCGGTAGAGCGCTTCGAGCTGCCACCACTTGGAGAGGAACAGCAGCAGCTTGCGCCAGAGCCGCAGGACGGGCCCCGCGCCGATCCGGGCGCCCTCCTCGAAGACGGAGCGGAAGACGGCGAAGTTGAGGGAGACGCGGCGTACGCCGAACTTGGGTGCCGCCGCGCACAGTTCGGCGACCATGAACTCCATGACGCCGTTCGGCGCGGCGCGGTCGCGGCGCATCAGGTCCAGGGAGATGCCGTCCCCGCCCCAGGGGACGAGGGAGAGCAGGGCGAGGAGCCTGCCGTCGGCGTCGAGGGCCTCGACGAGGAGGCAGTGGCCGTCCTCCGGGTCGCCGAGGCGGTCCAGGGCCATGGAGAAGCCGCGCTCCGTCTCGGTGTCCCGCCAGGCGTCGGCCTTGTCGATGATCTCCTCCATCTCCTCGTCGGTGAGGGTGGAGTGGCGGCGGACGCGGGTGGTGGCGCCGCCCCGGCGCACGCGGTTCACGGCCTGCCGGGTCACGCGCATGTCCCGGCCGTGCAGGTCGAAGTCGGCGACGTGCAGGATCGCCTCGTCGCCCAGTTGCAACGCGCCGAGGCCGTGGCGGGCGTACGCGGTGGCGCCGTCCTCGGAGGCGCCCATCACGGCGGGCGCCCAGGCGTAACGCCGGGCGACGTCGAGCCAGGCGGCGATGGCGCGCGGCCAGGCCTCGCGGTCCTTGCCGGGTCGCCGCTGGCCAGGCAGACGCCCGCCTCGACGCGGTAGGTGACGGCGGCCTTGCCGCTGGGGGAGAAGACGACGGCCTTGTCGCGCCGGGTGCGAAGTAGCCGAGCGAGTCTGGTCGCCGTATGCCCCGAGGAGCGCGCGGATGCGGGGTTCCTCGTCGCCGTGCAGGGCCGCTTCCATGCGCTGGGAGCGGAAGAGCGTGGCGGCGGCGCTCAGCAGGGCGAGGGCGCCGAACAGGCCGAGCCAGAAGAACAGGGGGCGCGGCGGGCGCCCTGGAAGTAGTCGTGGCCGTGGATGAGGCCGCCGAGGACGCGGTTGGCCGCCCACAGCAGGCGTTCGTGGCGGGGCAGCGTGCCGGGGAAGAGTGCGACGAGGCCCCAGCCGGCCAGGACGGCGGCGCCGAGCGCGACGAGCACGGCGACGCCCGCCGGACGGCGCCGCGGCGCGAGTCCGCGGAGAACTCGCCGAGGGCCAGGAGCAGCAGGACGAAGGCGGCGCCGCAGACGATGAACGACGGCAGCGACTCCACCCAGAAGCCGAGCGCCGCGCCGAGCACGTCGAAGGCGAGCAGCAGCCCGAGATAGACGACGACGAACCACCACGCGATCTTCTTGCGGGCGCCGGTGGCGGCGGCGAGGAGGAAGAGGAAGACGGCGTACGCGAGGTTCACGCTGACCGGGACCGTGACGAGGTCCAGGACCCGGACGACCGGCATGAGCAGCCGGCGCAGCGGGGGGACGACCGCGAGGACCGCGCAGAACACGCCGAGGACGCCGAAGAAGGCGGCGAAGCCCTCCGGTACGCGGCCGAGGACGCCGTCCCTGGCTCGTGTCGGCCCCGCGGGCCCCGTCGGTCCGGGGTTCTCCTCGCTGGCACTCATGGCACGACTCTAGGAAGACCTGTGGCGCGGCGCGCGTCGAGGAAGCACGGGGCCCGCGACGCGCCCGCGACCCGCCGGCGACGCGGTGTGACCGGTGTGGGCGCCGCGCGCCATGCCTGCCCACAACCGGTCGGCGGGCCTCCGTTAACCTCTCGGCGTGAGCGAAGACCAGTTCCACCAGTTCGAACGCGGCACCGACGGGCCCAAGGTGATCGTCGTCGGGGTCGACGGCTCCGCTTCATCGCTGCGGGCCGCGTCCTACGCCGCGGGCCTCGCCCGTCGGCAGCGGGCCCTGCTCGCCGTGGTCTACATCCAGCCGGTGCTCGCGGCGGGCGCCGCCCTCGGTGTGTCGGTGGCCGAGACCACGGACGAGATCGCCGAGGGTCTCATCGCGGAGATCAGGGCCGCGGCCGAGCGGGTGAAGGACATATTCGACGTCAGGTGGGAGTTCCACACCTTCCACGGCGACCCCTACAGCGGTCTCGTCTCCGCCGCCGACGAGCTGAAGGCCGACGCCGTGGTCGTGGGCGCCTCCGAGCAGGCGGGCCACCGCATCGTCGGCTCGGTCGCCGTCCGCCTCGTGAAGGCGGGCCGCTGGCCGGTCACGGTGGTGCCCTGACCGGTACCCCGGTCCCGGCGGCCACCGGGTGCCTCTCCGAATGATGCCTTGAGCCCGGAGGTGCCTTGAGCCGTCTCCCCCGGTGGTCGGACCGCTCCGGATGAACGCCCCGGGCACAAGAGGTGTGGCGTCTTCCGTCGCGGCGCCCGCTGGGCCATCATGATCCGCCATCAGCCGATCGGCGTCTGCGAAGAGGTGGAGCTCATGGCGGGACTCCGTATGGGGCGGGGCGTGCTGCGCCGCAAGCCCATCGAGCACATCGAGGAGACGGAGGCGGGCGGGGGCCTGTCGCGCTCCCTCGGTCTCTGGCAGCTCACCGCCATCGGCGTCGGCGGCATCATCGGCACCGGCATCTTCAGCCTCGCGGGAGCCGTGGCCAACGGCACGGCGGGGCCGGCCGTGCTGATCTCCTTCCTGATCGCGGGGGTCGCGAGCGCGGCCGCCGCGTTCTCGTACGCCGAGTTCGCCGGCATGATCCCGAAGGCCGGGTCCGCGTACACCTACGGCTATGTGGTGCTGGGCGAGCTGACCGGCTGGTTCATCGGCTGGGACCTGCTCCTGGAGTACACGGCGATCGTCGCGGTCGTCGCGATCGGCATCTCCGGCTACTTCGGCTTCCTCGTCGAGGAGATGGGCGCCGAGCTGCCGGCGTGGATGATGGGGGCGCCCGGCACCGGCGGCGGCCACAAGGTCGACCTCTTCGCCGCCGTGCTGTGCCTGCTCATCGCGTACCTCCTCACCCTCGGCATCAAGAACGCCGCGCGCTTCGAGATGGTCGTCGTCGTGCTGAAGGTGCTCGTGGTGCTGCTGGTGATCGCGGTCGGCTTCTTCCACATCGACACCGGCAACTACAACCCCTTCTTCCCCTACGGGGTCGGCGGCGCGTTCACCGGGGCCGCGACGGTGTTCTTCGCCGTCTTCGGGTACGACGCCATGAGCACGGCCGCGGAGGAGTCCAAGGACGCGCAGCGCCACATGCCGAAGGCGATCCTGTACTCCCTGGCCATCTCCATGGTGCTGTACGTGCTCGCCTGCCTGGTCCTGACCGGTATGCAGAGCTACACGGAGGTCGACCCGGAGAGCGGGTTCTCCACGGCGTTCAAGTCGGTGGGGCTCGGCGGGCTCGCGGACATCATCGCCGTCGGCGCGATCATCGGCATCCTCACGGTGATGTTCACGTTCATGCTCGGCTGCACGCGCGTGTGGTTCTCGATGAGCCGGGACGGCCTCCTGCCCAAGTGGTTCGCGAAGACGCACGAGACCCGGCACGTGCCGACACGTGTAACGTGGATCGTCGGCATCGCGTCGGCCGCCATCGCCGGGTTCCTGCCGATCGGCGAGGCGGCCGAACTCACCAACATCGGCATCCTGCTGGCGTTCGTCGTGGTGTGCGTCGCGGTGATCGTGCTGCGCTACAAGCGCCCCGACCTGCCGCGCACCTTCCGCTGCCCGGGCATGCCGTTCGTACCCGCCGTCGGTGTCGTCTTCTCCCTCTGGCTGATCACGTTCCTCCAGTGGCAGACGTGGGCGCGGTTCGCCGTCTGGTTCGGCCTCGGACTCGTCGTGTACTTCGGCTACTCCTACCGCAGGTCGGAGCTGGCCAAGGCGGAGCGGGACGCCGTCGAGTAGCGCTCGTGGTCACTCCCCCATCACCAGGCCGTCCTTGTCCGCTCCCCTGCTGAGCACCACGCGCCGGATGCGGTCGCGTACGTCGCGGACGTCCGCCCCCCGGTCGAGCGCGGCGTTGAGGTCGACGACGCGGCCCGCGGCCGTGTCGAACCACATGGGGAGGAACTCGGCCTTGCGCACCTTCCACCGGCCGCCCGGCTCGGCCGGCCGGGCGAAGGTGAAGCGGCCGATGGAGTTCTGGTTGCCGCGCGGGTCATGGACGCCCTCGTGGTTGGTCATGCTGCCGGCGATCTGGTCGCCCATGCCGTAGATGATCCAGGTGCCGTTCACCTTCTCGTACGCCTGGGGCACGTGGGCGTGCGTGCCGATGATGAGGTCGATGTCCGGGCGGCCTCGCGTGCGGGATTTCGTGAGCTGCTCGCCGAGGCTCAGCTGTTTGCCGTCGGGGGCGGTCTGCCACTCCGTGCCCCAGTGCAGGCTGACGACGACCACGTCCGCGCCCGCCCTGCGCGCCGCCCGGGCGTCCGCGACGATCTTGCCGCGGTCGATCAGGTCGACGACCAGGGCTTGCCCTCCGGCATCGGATAGCCGTTGGTGCCGTACGTGTACGCGAGCTGCGCGACCTTGGCGCCGCCCGCCCGCAGCCATGCCGGTTTCTTGTCCTCGGCGGCGGAGCGGGCCGTTCCGGCGTGTTTGACGCCCGCCTTGTCGAGCGCGTCCAGGGTGCGGCGCACGCCCGCCGCGCCGTCGTCCAGGGCGTGGTTGGAGGCGGTGGAGCACGCGTCGTACCCGGTGGCCTTGAGGGCGCGGGCGATCTGCGGCGGGGACCTGAAGCTGGGGTAGCCGCTGTAGTCGCCCGGCGCGCCGTACACCGTCTCCATGTGGCAGATCGCCAGGTCGGCCCCGGAGACGACCCGCTCGGCGCCCTTGAACATCGGTACGAAGTCGTGGCCCCCGCCCTGCGCGTCGGCGGCGGCCTGCCGGATAACCGAGGTGTGCGGGAGGACGTCCCCCGAGGCGACGAGGGTGAAGCCGCGCCGATCGGCCGCGCCGCGCTCGCCGGGAGTGGGCGGGCGGCTCGGAGGGGGCGGCGCGGT
>RBWT01000290.1 GCA_004010275.1 Streptomyces huasconensis | reverse complement strand
GCTGCGGCTGCTGCGGCAGCTGTCCCTGCGGCTGGCGGCCCTGCGGAGCGGCCTGCTGGCGCTGCTGTCCACCGTCACGGGCGGGCAGCGCGGCCCGCGGCCCCGAACCGGCGACCTGCTGGCGCTGCGCACGGCACCGGCCGACCCGCGCCGCCAGGACCACCGGCGCCACCGGGCCCACCGGCGGCGGGACCGCCGCGGCCGGGACCACCGGTCAGACCGGGGCCGCTGCCGAGGGCGGGACCACTGCTGCCCGCACCGACCCGCGGCGCGCGGCCGTGGCACCCGCTGCGGCCTGAGCCGCGGCGGGGCCACCGCTCACACCGGGGGCACCGGGCTTGCCGGGCACCTTCTTGCCGCCCTGGGCGACATCGACCGGCAGCATGACCAGCGAGGTCGTACCACCGGAGTCGGAGGGGCGCAGCTGGATGCGGATGCCGTGGCGCTGCGAGAGGCGGCCGACCACGAACAGACCCATGCGGCGGGAGACGGAGACGTCCACGGTGGGCGGCGAGGCGAGCCGCTCGTTGATCGCGGCGAGGTCCTCGGGGGAGAGGCCGATGCCGGTGTCGTGGATCTCGATGAGCACGCGGCCGTCCGGCAGCGCGTGACCGGTGACCTTCACCTTGGTCTGCGGCGAGGAGAACGAGGTGGCGTTCTCCAGCAGCTCGGCGAGGAGGTGCACGAGGTCGTTGACCACGCGGCCCGCGACCTCGGTGGCGGGCACGGCGGAGAGTTCGATGCGCTCGTACTGCTCCACCTCGGACGCGGCGGCACGCAGCACGTCGACGAGGGGCACGGGCCGCGTCCAGCGGCGCCCGGGCTCCTCACCGGCGAGGACGAGGAGGTTCTCGCCGTTACGGCGCATGCGGGTCGCGAGGTGGTCGAGCTTGAAGAGCGAGGAGAGCTGGTCCGGGTCGGCCTCGCGGGACTCCAGCTCGGAGATGAGCGAGAGCTGGCGCTGGATGAGGCCCTGGGAGCGGCGCGAGAGGTTGGTGAACATCGCGTTGACGTTGCCCCGCAGGAGGGCCTGCTCGGCGGCGAGGCGGACGGCCTCGCGGTGCACGTCGTCGAAGGCCGCGGCCACCTGGCCGATCTCGTCCCGGGAGTGCACACCGACGGACTCGACGGAGGTGTCGACGTCCTGCGGGTCGGACTCGGAGAGCTGCTTGACCAGCTCGGGCAGGCGGTCCTGGGCGACCTTGGTCGCGGTGTCCTGGAGCCGGCGCAGCGAGCGGATCATGGACCGGGCCACGACGAACGCGCCGACGAGCGAGACGCCGAGCACGAGCAGGATCAGCGCACCGTTGAGGATGGCCGACTGCTCCGACTCGTTGCGCAGCTCGCGCGCCTTCTGCTCCATCTCGCCGAGCAGCGTCAGCTCGATCTTCGCCATCGCGTCGATCTTGGTGGTGTCGTCGTCGATCCAGTCCTTGTAGGACCGCTTGTCCTGGAGCTTGATGCCGCCTTCCTGCTCGAGGACGCGCTTGGCGTACTCGTTGGCGGCCTTGATCTGGTCGTTGCCCCCGTCGATCGGCTTGGTCAGCTCGTCCGGGTTGCCCGCGTAGATCTTGCTGAACGTCTGGAGCTGCGAGCGCTCCTTCTCGTTGGCGCTGAGACCGAAGGTGCGGTCGGTCTCGGTGATCTTGCCGTACTCGCTGTCGTTGGCGGGCAGGGCGGCGGCGATGATCGCCCGCTGCACGGACGCGTACTCCTTGGCCGAGGAGAAGGCGGCCAGGGCGCGCGTGCGCTGGATCATGTCCGGGTTGCTGGTCGCCTGCGCCATGTCCTGCGACAGGGCGAGCAGCTGCTCGACGAGCTGGCTGTAGGCCTCGACGGTCTGCGAGGTGGAGGCGTCGTCGCTGTAGGCGTCCTTGCGGACCTTGTTGATGCCCTGGAGCTGCTGGGTGATCTGGACCGCGCTGTGCCGGACGCCGAGAAGACCCTTCTCGCCGTCGGTGTCGTTCAGCTCCTGGGTGCCCTGGAGGAAGTTGCGGTATACCCGGTCGGTCTTCTCGCGGGCGCCCTTGACCGTGTAGTCCGTGGCCTTCGCGCCGTGCGCGAGGGGGCCGGCCGACTTGTCGCGCTCCTCCTGGAGCGCCGCGGCCAGCGCGGTGGCCCGCTTGGTCATGTCGGTGAGCAGCTTCATGTTGTCGAGCTGCTGGATCTCGTCCATGGACGAGTTGATGCGGAGCGCGCCGAGCGAGGTCGCGGTGATCACGGGGAGCGCGAGCAGCGAGACCAGGCGGGTGGAGATGCGCCAGTTGCGCAGAGCTATTCGCGAGCCGGTGCTGTTGGGCGCCTTGGACTCGGACGCGCCCTTGCCCTTGTTCTTGCCCTTGGCCGGGGCGGTCGTCGGGCCGCCGCCCGGCATGCCCTGGCGCGCGGCGCCGGAGCCGTCACCGGGCTTGCCCGGTCCGGGGTTCTGGGCGTGCTGGGGCGAGGAGCCGCGCGGTCGCCGCCGCGCTCCGGTTCCGCCGCGGCAGCATCCCCTCGGCCGCGACCGGCCTGGGGAGACCCCTTGCCATCCCTCTTGAAACGTCCCTGCACTAGCGTCGCAACCTCTGGACCAGGCGTCCTGCCGCATGACGGCGGGACGGTGTCGGCGTCGTGGGGCGTAAGGCGCCCCATGGGTGGTCGTTGAGTGACCGGCGCTGCTCCCCCTTCCCGCCGCGGCTCGGCGCTGCGTTGCGCCTCTGCGCGCCGGTTCGATCCCGCGGCGGTCCCGGGAATTCCAGCACAGTGCAGGATCTCCAACAAGGCCCGTGTGTCGCACCGCGAGCCAGGTGACACGGCGTGAGTGAGGGGTCACGAGATGTAGAAAGTGATCCAGGGGAAAACGGACGAAAAGCCGCGAAGCCACTACGTGGGGAGGGTGTCCCAGTCTTCATGATCAGGAGCGGAATGGTGCCTTCAGTGGCGCAATGTCCGTTTCCAAGTGGTAGGCCGAGGGCCTGTTTTGACCTTTTTGCCCGGTCACTCGTGAGCAAACTCACACGAAGATCATGGCCTCTTCCTGACTTTGGCCGGGAATTGGATGTTTAGCCTGACGCTTTACAGGGATGGCGAATCCGACCAAGCCGCGTCCATCAGATATCCCTCAGATGACGCCCCAACCCACGAGGTCCGAACAGCAGATGAAGACTGTCCAGTCGACGATGTTCCGCAACATAGCCAACCCGCGCCGCACCACCCTCGCGCATCTGAAGGACGCCGACGACGTCCAGCGCGCGGCCGAACAGCCGGAGCACGCCGTCACCCTGCCGACGCAGACCGCCAACCCCCGGCGCACGGTCCTCATGGAGGCCCCCGAGGCGTTCAGCCCGTCCGGCGTCTGAGGTCGAACCGCCCGGCGCGATCGACGTTAGCCTGGAGTGTCAGACCCCACCCACCTCAAGAGGCTAAGGCTCACGTGCGCATCGCCAGGTTCTCCATCGACGGCAATGTCGGTTACGGCGCGGTCGAGGGCGAGGGCGCCCCCGGCACCGAGGGCGAACTCGTCCTCGACATCATCAAGGGCATCCCGTACGCCGACTTCGAGCTGTCCGGCACCAAGGTGCCGCTGAGCAAGGTCCGCCTGCTGCCGCCGGTGCTCCCCAACAAGATCGTGGCCTTCGGCCGCAACTACGCGGAGCACGCGGCGGAGCTGGGCAACGAAACGCCGGACGTCCCGTTCGCCTTCCTCAAGCCCTCCACCTCGCTGGTCGGCTCCGGGGACGCCATCACGTACCCCTCGTTCTCCGAGGAGCTGCACCACGAGGCCGAGCTGGCCGTGGTCATCGGCCGCATGTGCCGCGAGGTCCCGCGCGAGCGCGTCAAGGACGTGATCTTCGGTTACACCTGCGCGAACGACGTCACCGCCCGCGACGTGCAGCGCCGCGAGAAGCAGTGGGCCCGCGCCAAGGGCTTCGACAGCGCCTGCCCGCTCGGCCCCTGGGTCGAGACGGGACTCGACCTGGCGGCCGCGAACGACCTCACCATCCAGTGCACGGTCAACGGCCGGCAGCGCCAGCTCGGGCGCACCAGCGAGATGGTCCACTCCATCGAGGACCTGATCGTCAACATCTCCGAGGCCATGACGCTGCTCCCCGGCGACGTCATCCTCACGGGCACCCCGGCAGGCGTCGGGCCCCTCAACGTCGGCGACGAGGTCGCCGTCACCATCGAAGGCATCGGCACTCTCACCAACAAGGTGATCAAGCGTGGCTAACGCGACCAACGTCCGCGTACGTTTCTGTCCCTCCCCGACCGGCAACCCCCACGTGGGCCTGGTCCGCACCGCCCTGTTCAACTGGGCCTACGCCCGGCACAACGGCGGCACCCTGGTCTTCCGCATCGAGGACACCGACGCGGCGCGCGACTCCGAGGAGTCGTACCAGCAGCTGCTCGACTCGATGCGCTGGCTGGGCTTCGACTGGGACGAGGGCCCCGAGATCGGCGGCCCCCACGCGCCGTACCGCCAGTCGCAGCGCATGGACGTCTACAAGGACGTCGCCCAGAAGCTGCTCGACGCGGGGTACGCCTACCCCTGCTACTGCACCACCGAGGAGCTGGACGCCCGCCGCGAGGCCGCCCGCGCCGCCGGCAAGCCGTCCGGCTACGACGGCCTGTGCCGCGCGCTGACCGCCGAGCAGATCCAGGCGTACGAGGCCGAGGGCCGCAAGCACATCGTGCGCTTCCGGATGCCCGACGAGGCGACCACCTTCACCGACCTGGTCCGCGGCGAGATCACCGTCCAGCCGGAGAACGTCACCGACTACGGCATCGTGCGTGCCAACGGCGCCCCGCTGTACACGCTGGTCAACCCGGTCGACGACGCCCTGATGGAGATCACCCACGTCCTGCGCGGCGAGGACCTGCTCTCCTCCACGCCCCGCCAGATCGCCCTCTACAAGGCGCTCATCGAGCTGGGCATCGCGAAGACGATCCCCGAGTTCGGCCACCTGCCGTACGTCATGGGCGAGGGCAACAAGAAGCTCTCCAAGCGCGACCCGCAGGCGTCCCTGAACATCTACCGCGAGCGCGGCTTCCTCCCCGAGGGCCTGCTGAACTACCTGTCCCTCCTGGGCTGGTCGTTCTCCGCGGACCAGGACGTCTTCTCGATGTCGGACATGGTCGCGAAGTTCGACGTGGCGGACGTCAACCCGAACCCCGCCCGCTTCGACCTCAAGAAGGCCGAGGCGATCAACGCCGACCACATCCGCATGCTGGACGTGAAGGCCTTCGCCGAGGCCTGCGAGCCGTGGCTGAGGGCCCCGCACGCCAACTGGGCGCCCGAGGACTTCGACGAGGCCGCCTGGCAGGCCATCGCGCCGCACGCGCAGACCCGCGTGAAGGTCCTCTCCGAGATCACCGACAACGTCGACTTCCTGTTCCTCCCGGAACCGGTCTTCGACGAGCCCTCCTGGACCAAGGCCATGAAGGAAGGCTCCGACGCCCTTCTGCGCACGGCCCGCGCCAAGCTGGAGGCGGCCGACTGGACCTCTCCGGAGTCCCTCAAGGAGGCCGTCCTGGCCGCCGGCGAGGAGCACGGCCTCAAGCTCGGCAAGGCCCAGGCACCGGTCCGCGTCGCCGTCACCGGCCGCACGATCGGCCTGCCCCTCTTCGAGTCCCTGGAGATCCTGGGCAAGGAGAAGGCCCTGACCCGCATCGACGCGGCTCTGGCGAAGCTCACCGCCTGATCCCCGCGGTACGCCGACGAAGGGCCCGGAAGCCGAGACGGCTCCCGGGCCCTTCGCATACCGTCGAGCCATGCCCATCAAAGCCGTGGTCTGGGACATCGACGACACGATCTTCGACTACGCGCGCGCCGACACCACCGGCATGCACGCCCACCTGACCGCCGAGGGCCTCCTGGAGCGGTACGAGTCCGCCGAGCGGGCCCTGGAGCGCTGGCGGACGCTCACCGAGCACCACTGGGCCCGCTTCGGCGCGGGCGGGATCACCTTCGAGGCGCAGCGCCGCGACCGCGTACGCGACTTCCTGGACGCCCCGGAGCTGACCGACGCCGACGCGGACGCCTGGTACAGCCGTTACGTCGCTCACTACGAATCGGCCTGGTCCCTCTTCCCCGACACCCTGCCCACCCTGGACGCCCTCGCCGACGGCTACCGCCACGCCGTCCTCTCCAACTCCGCCCTGCTCGTCCAGGACCGCAAGCTGCGCGTCCTCGGCGTGCGCGACCGCTTCGAGGCCGTCCTGTGCGCCGCCGACCTCGGCGTCTCCAAACCCGCCGCCGAGGCCTTCCACGCGGTCTGTACGGCGCTGGGGCTGGCCCCCGCCGAGGTCGCCTACGTGGGGGACCAGCCGGAGATCGACGCCCGGGGCGCCCGGGACGCGGGCCTCGTCGGGATCTGGCTCGACCGCAACGGCTCGGTGGGCGAGGCCCCCGAGGGCGTACACCGCATCAGGCGCCTCCGTGAGCTGCCCGCGCTGCTGCGCTCCGATACCCGTTTTGGAGCGCAGTCCACCTTCGGGTAATGTTCTTTCTGCGCCGCCCGAGAGGGCCGAAAGGTCCGGCCGGGAAGCGCAAATCAAACAAAACCCCCACTCGGGGTTGCGGTTTGATGGCCTATGGTGTAATTGGCAGCACGACGGTTTCTGGTTCCGTTAGTCTAGGTTCGAGTCCTGGTAGGCCAGCTCGCAGAGCTCATCTGCAACCGCGGATCTCATCCGCAAAGCCCCCGTTGTGTAGCGGCCTAGCACGCTGCCCTCTCAAGGCAGTAGCGCCGGTTCGAATCCGGTCGGGGGTACAGATCCTTCCCACGGGGACAGATCGGGTCGCACCCACTGTCCCTGATGCAGGATCGCTAGGGCCCCCGTTGTGTAGCGGCCTAGCACGCCGCCCTCTCAAGGCGGTAGCGCCGGTT
>RBWT01000028.1 GCA_004010275.1 Streptomyces huasconensis | reverse complement strand
CCCACCCATACAGGAAAAATGCCCGGAACGAAGCCTTCTGCAACACCCTTTAGGGCCTGTCTGACAATTCCCGTCTGCCTCGCGACGCCATGCACGCACTCTCGCCGCACCGGGCGCAGAGCCAAGTACATCCAGTACGAGGCCCTACGCCCGGCACGCCGAGAGCACGCACCTGACGCCGCGAGGCCGCCCTCCGGGCGACGACGGGAATTGTCAGACAGGCCCTAGCGCTCCAACTCCTTGTGCGCCGTCTCCGGAAGGCGCAGATACACCACCGACGACGCCAGGCAGATCACGGCCACGTACCAGGGGAACAGGCCGGGCCTGTCGATCTCCTTGAACAGGGTGCCCATGTACGGGGCCGTGCCGCCGAACAGCGCGACGGTGAGGGAGTACGGGAAACCGATCCCGGCGGCCCGCACCCGCGCGGGGAACACCTCCGCGTTCACGGCCGCCGAGATGACGTGAAGCCGGTGAGCAGCACCATGCCCGCGCAGCTCACCAGCAGCAGCGAACCGAACGACCCGTTGAGCGACTTGAGCAGCGGCACGCTCAGGACCGCGAAGCCGATGCCGAAGAAGAGCAGCAGCGGCCTGCGGCCCACCCGGTCGGAGAGCAGCCCGCCGACCGGCTGGAGCAGCGTGAAGAACGCGAGGGAGAGAGTGCCCGCGAGCAGCGCCTGGCTCTTGCTGATGTCGGTGTTCAGCTCGGCGTACGTCGGCAGGTACGACGTCCACGCGTAGTACGCGATGGTGCCGCCCGCCGTGATGCCGCAGATCAGCAGCGACTGGCGCGGGTGGTGGCGCAGCGCGTCGAACAGGCCGGGCCGGGCGTCCGCTTCGGCGGGCGCGCGGTGCGTCTCGTGGGCGCCCTGCCTGATCCAGAAGCCGACCAGGCTGAGCACCGCGCCGAGGAGGAAGGGCAGCCGCCAGCCCCAGCCGTCCATCTGCCCGTCGGAGAGCGTGGCGACCAGCAGGGCCGCGATGCCGGAGGCGGCCAGCTGGCCCGCGCTCGTGGAGACGTACTGGAAACTGGAGAACAGGCCCCGCCGCCGCGGCCCCGCCGACTCCACGAGGAAGGTCGTCGACGCCGCGAACTCGCCGCCCACGGAGAGCCCCTGGAGGAGCCCGCGCCGCGACGAGCACCACCGGCGCGAGCACGCCCACGGACGCGTACGTCGGGGTCAGGCCGACGAGCAGGCTGCTGCCGCCCATCAGCAGGATGGTGACGGTCAGCGCGGCCCGCCTGCCGCGCCGGTCGGCGACGGCGCCCATGAGCAGCCCGCCCACGGGCCGCATGAAGAAGCCGACGGCGAAGACGGCGAACGTGGAGAGCAGCGGCACCAGGGAGTTGTCGGCGCTCTTGGGGAAGACCTGGTCGGCGATGTAGGTGGCGAGGAAGGTGTACGCGTACCAGTCGTACCACTCCACGGCGTTGCCGACCGACGCGGCGAGCAACTGCCGTATCGGGCGCGCTCGTGGGCGGGGGAGGCGTCGGTCACCTGCTGGTCGTGCTGTGTCATGATCACGACCTTCCCCGGCGGGGCGGCGCCCCACACGTCCTGTCCGCCAGACGGACACAGGGCCGCCTGCCGAGACTCAGCCCGTCGTCGGCTTGTACGTGTACACCGCCGTCGTCACCAGACAGGGCGCGGGCGGCACCACCTCGACCCGCAGCGTGCGCCGCGCGGAGTCGTAGTCCACGCCCTCCGTCTCGAACGAACCCGAACAGACACTGCGCTGCGGCACCGCGAAGAGGGCCGAGACACGGCCGGTCACCGGCCGGCCGTCGAGTCGCCTCGCGCCAGGTCGACCTGGAGGACCGGCCGGTCCTCGGGGAACAGTTCTCCGGACGCGTCGTTGGACGCGCACACCAGCCGGGTCGCGGAGACGAAGTCGCAGCCCTGGATGTCGCGCACCGGCTTGTCGAGCGTGATCTGTCCGGCCTGGGGCAGGGCGCGCCGCCCGGCGGGGTCGAGGGGTTGAGCAGCGGGGCGGGGAAGACCTGGAGCCGTCTCTGGTCGCCCCACTCGCCGGAGACCAGCCACCGCGCGTCGGGCGAGACGGCGGCGAAGGAGTTGTTGAGCTTCTCGTCCGCGTCGAGCCGGTGCTCGTAGAGGTGCCGCTTGCCGTCCGGGGCGGTGACCGCGAACATCTTCGACGACGCGCCGTCACCGCCCTGATAGGCGTCGAAGGTGTGGCCGTTCGCGATGTCCGGGTCACCTATGTGCCCCCAGCCCTTGACGCGCAGCCCCAGCGGTATCGAACCGAGGCCCCGGTAGAGGAGGGAGCCGTCCGCGCGGCTCGCCAGACCCTGGCTGCCGGTGAGGGAGTTGACGTACGAGGTGCCGGACTCCTGCCAGCCGCCGGGCGAGGCGGGGGAGCCGGGTGCGGCCGCCGCGCCGCCGCCCGTCATCACCGCCAGAGTGACGGCGCCGCACAGGGCGGTTGATGCCTTCCAAAGGGTCATCGGGGCGCTACCTCCGTGGGGGGTCGGAACGCTGCCGCGCCATCGTACGTAACGTGAGCCCCGGCGATAACAGTCCGACAGAAGGCGGTTGAAGACGTGAAGCTGGCAATTCTCGGCGGCGGCGGGTTCCGCGTGCCGCTCGTGTACGGGGCCCTCCTCGGCGACCGTGCCGAGGGCCGCGTCACCGACGTCGTCCTGCACGACCTGGACGCGGACCGGCTCGGGGCCATCGCCCGCGTCCTCGCGGAGCAGGCGGCGGGCGTCCCTGACGCGCCGACCGTCACCGCCACCACCGACCTCGACGAGGCGCTGCGCAAGGCCGACTTCGTGTTCTCCGCGATCCGCGTCGGCGGCCTGGAGGGACGTGCCGCCGACGAACACGTCGCCCTCGCGGAGGGTGTCCTCGGGCAGGAGACGGTCGGCGCGGGCGGCATCGCGTACGGGCTGCGGACCGTGCCCGTCGCCGTCGACATCGCGCGCCGCGTCGCCCGGCTCGCCCCCGACGCCTGGGTCATCAACTTCACCAACCCCGCGGGCCTGGTGACCGAGGCCATGTCCCGCCACCTCGGCGACCGCGTCATCGGCATCTGCGACTCGCCCGTGGGCCTCGGCCGCAGGGTCGCGCAGGTGCTCGGCGGCGACCCCGACGAGGCGTTCATCGACTACGTGGGGCTCAACCACCTCGGCTGGCTGCGCGGGCTGCACATCAGGGGCCGCGACGAACTGCCGCGCCTGCTCGCCGACCCCGACCTCCTGCTCTCCTTCGAGCAGGGCAGACTCTTCGGCGCCGACTGGCTCCAGTCGCTCGGCGCCATCCCCAACGAATACCTGCACTACTACTACTTCAACCGCGACACCGTCCGCGCCTACCAGCAGGCCGAGCGGACCCGAGGCGCCTTCCTCCACGACCAGCAGGCCCGTTTCTACGACGAGGTGCGGCACCCCGGCACCCCCGCTCTCCAGGCCTGGCGCGACACCCTCGCCGAGCGCGAGGCCGCGTACATGGCCGAGAACCGGGAGGCGGCCGGGGTGGGGGAGCGGGCCGAGGAGGACCTGGAGTCCGGGGGGTACGAGAAGGTCGCCCTCGCGCTGATGCGGGCCATCGCGCGCGACGAACGGGCGACGCTGATCCTCAACGTCCGCAACGGCACCACCCTCGCCGCGCTCGACGCCGACGCCGACATCGAGGTGCCGTGCTCCGTCGACGCCAACGGCGCCCACCCCATGACGGTGGCCCCGCTGCCGGGGCACGCCACCGGGCTGGTGTGCGCGGTCAAGGCCGTGGAGCGCGAGGTGCTCGCCGCGGCGGACAGCGGGTCGCTCGCCACCGCCGTCAAGGCGTTCGCGCTGCACCCGCTCGTCGACTCCGTGACGGTGGCCCGGCGCCTGGTGGAGGGCTACCGGGAGGCGCATCCCGGGCTCGCGTACCTTGGCCGCCGGTAGCGGGGGCGGCCGCCTCCCGGGACCGGTAGCTGGGGGGCACCACGGCACCTGGACCGCAGGACGCCGGGCGGGCCTGAGATGATCACGGGATGAGTCCCGTCGTCTCCATCGGTGCCGCCGCCCGCCGCCCCTGCACGCTCGTCGTGTGCCGGGGCTGCTGCTGCGGCGACGGCCGCAAGAACCCCGGCATCGACCACGCCTGGCAGCTGGAGCGGCTGCGCTCGGCGGCTGCCGCCTCGCGGGGCCGGTTCGCGGTGCGCACGAGCGACTGCCTCGGGCCGTGCGGCCAGGCCAACATCGTCGTCGTCCAGCCCTCGTACGAGGGTCGCAGGCGCGGCGGCCGGGCGGCCTGGGTGGGCTTCGTCACCGACGACGAGTCGCTCGACGGGATACTCGCCTGGGCCGAGGCGGGCGGGCCGGGGCTCGCGGAGCCCTCGGCCACGCTCGCCCTCCAACTGGTGGACCCGCGCACGGTCTGAACCGCCCGCCGCGCGGCCCCCGCCCCCGCGCCCCTGGTCAGCCGGCGAGCACCTGGTCCAGGAAGCCGTGGAGGTTCCGCAGCGTCCTGGCGTTCTGCTCCTCGGGCGAGAGGCTCTCCTCCATAGGGCGGGCGAGCACCGTCGTCTTCTTCCCGCGGACGTAGAGGGAGCAGGCCAGGTCCGCGCAGATGTAGAGGCCGACCGAGTTGCCCTGGCGGCCCGCCGCCCCGGCCTTCGGGGCCACGAGCAGCGTGATGCCGGAGCCGGCCTGCGGGGTCACGCAGACCGAGCAGATGCTGGACTTGAGCAGGCTCTTGCGCGGCCCGGTCGAGGCGCGCAGCGCGATGCCCACGGCCTCGCCGTCCCGCCACGTCACCGCATAGCCGCGCTCGGGGGCCTTGGGGTCACGCCAGCCCAGAAAGTCCAGGTCGTCCCAGGGAGTGTCGGCGAAGCCCGTCGGCAGCGTGAGCCTGTTCGCCTCGCCCTTCGAACAGTTCACGAAGGAAGCGCGGATCTCTTTTTCACTGACGGGTTCCATGATCCGGAACATATCAACGGATAAACGGAACCGTCCTCCTATTTTCCCCGGCGGCTCACCCGACCTCGATCACGATCTTCCCCCGGGCATGGCCGCCCTCCACCGCGCGCAGGGCCTCGCCCGCGCGGGCCAGGGGATAGGTGGCCGTGACGTGGGGGGCGCAGGACGCCCGCCGCGGCGAGCCGGGCCAGCTCGGCCAGGACCGCGGCGGTCCTGGCCCGCGCCACCGGGGCGCCGCCCAGCTCCCCGACCGTCTCCTTGGCGGCCGCGATGATCAGCTTCGTACGGTCGCTCAGCAGGCCCGCGACCTCGGGCAGCTCCGCGCCGCCGACCAGGTCGAAGACCGCGTCGACGCGACCGCCGGGCGCCGACTCCCGCACCCGCTCGGCCAGGCGTGGACCGCGCGGCACATGGACCGCCCCGAGCGATTCCACGAACTCCTTCTTGGCCGCGCCCGCCGTGCCGACCACGCGCAGCCCGAAGTGGCGGGCGAGCTGCGTCGCCGCGACCCCCGACACCGCCCCCGGTCGCCGGTGAGCAGCAGCGTCGCCCCGGCGGGCAGGCCGAGCTGCCGCAGCCCGTCGTACGCGGTGGCGGCCGCGACCGGCAGCACCGCCGCGTCCGTGAAGGAGACGCCCTGCGGCTTGTGCGCGGCGATGCCGGCCGGGACCAGCGTGAACCGCGCGTAGCCGCCGGTGACCGGGTTGCCGAACACCGCGTCCCCGACCGCGAACCCGGCCACGCCGGCCCGACCGCTCCATGACGCCCGCGACCTCACTGCCCAGCACCTCGGGCCCCACCAACGGCCCCTGCCCGGGGCGGCGCTTGCCCGCGCGCAGTTTCCAGTCGACCGGGTTCACGCCGCCGCGCGCACCGCGATGAGCAACTGCCCCGGTCCGGGCTCCGGAACGGGCAGGTCGGCAAAGGCCTCCACCTCGGGACCGCCGTGTTCGGTGAATACGTACGCCGTGGGCATCCGGCTCCCTCGCTCAGTTCGTACCGCGTGCTCAGTTTCCTCAGCGGATGACACCATGATCGCCGAACTCCCGGCCATGGGGTGGCGTTCGAGGGCGACGTCACAACCGCCAGGTGCCCGTGCACATGATGAGGAGTACGCGCGCCACAGCGGCCGCCGAGCAGCGTGCGCGCACCGCCGGTGGTGGAGGTGCCGTACCCCCTGCGACACCTACGACCCCATAGCCCCCAGCGCCTTGTAGAGCGCCCCGACCAGGTGCACGCTGCGCAGGTCCTCCCCGGAGGTACCGGCCCCCATGCGGTTCATCCGTGTACGCGTACGAGACATGGTTCTCCGGATCGGCGAAGGCGTACGACCCGCCCGCCCCGCCGTGCCCGAACGCGCGCGGGTTGGTCCCCGCCTGCCCGAACTGGTTGTGCATGAAGCCGAGCCCCCACGACCAGGCGTCGGAGAGCGGCGTGACCGCGCGCAGCACCAGGTCCGGTTCGCCGGGGCCGCCCTGCGGTGTGCGCAGCCGCTCCACCGTGTCGGCGGCGAGCAGCCGGCCGCACGCCAACTCGCGGTACACGGTGGCGAGTCCGCGCGCGGTGGCGTGGCCGTTGGCGGCGGGGATCTCCGCGCTCCGGTACGCCGCGCCGTTCACGTCACCCAGCGGCAGATAGCCGAAGGCCAGCGTGATCGGCGCCATCGGGTGGTCGTCGAGACCGCGCACCGGGGGCTCGGCCAAGGGGGCAAGGGTGCTGCTCCCCGAGCCGCCCCGCGCCGACATCATGTCCGCGCACCGCCCGTGCTCGCTCGACGGCGTCCCGACGAAGACGTCGGCGCCCAGCGGCCCCGTCACCTCCGCGCGCAGGAAGGTGCCGAGCGAGACCCCGGTCACGCGCCGCACCACCTCGCCGACCAGGAAGCCGAACGTCACCGCGTGATAGCCCTGCGCGGTGCCCGGCCGCCACCACGGCGCGGTGGCCGCCAGCGCCTCGGTGACCTTCTCCCAGTCGTACACCGCGCCGGGCCCGAGCGGTTCACCCGGCGCGATCAGCCCGCTGCGGTGACTCAGCAGCCACCGCACCGGGATCTCGGCCTTGCCCGCCTGCGCGAACCGCGGCCAGTACCGCGCGACCGGCGCGTCGAGGTCCAACTCGCCGCGGTCCACCAGCAGATGGGCGCAGAGTGCCGTCAGCCCCTTGGTCGTGGAGTAGACGTTCACCAGTGTGTCGCGCTGCCAGGGACGCGTGCCGGCGCGGTCGGCGTCACCCGCCCACAGATCCACGACGAACGCGCCGTCGACCGTGGCCGCGACCGCCGCCCCCACATCGTCGCGCTCGGTGAAATTGCGGACGAACTCCTCGCGTACGCAGTCGAATCCGGGTGCACAGGTGCCGTGGACGCGCACAGTCATGGACTCTCCCGGGCGGTGAGACGGATCGGGGCCACATCGTCCCGCATGGTTGCCCCTGGCACCTACCCCTGTGACGCGTCCGGTCGGCCGCCGCTTCCGACACGCCCGGGGCGACCGCCGCCGCGGAATCGGCCGGGGCCTTGTGCCGAGCCCGCCGAAGGTTGGACTTCTCTTCACCCGTCGGCCACCGCCCCTTCCGTATCGCTTGCTCCCCTTGACACACTGCACCCGCTCGCGTCCCCCACGGACCACCCCCACGAAACCACGAGGTCGGAAAGACACATGCCTGAACTCAATCGGCGCCGCTTCATGCAGCTGGCCGGCGGCACCGCGGCCTACGCCGCGCTCACCCAGAGCATCGCCCGCGCCGCCTCGCTGCCCGCCCGCCGCGCCACCGGCACCATCCAGGACGTCGAGCACGTCGTGGTGCTGATGCAGGAGAACCGTTCCTTCGACCACTATTTCGGGACGATGAGGGGCGTACGGGGCTTCGGCGACCCGCGCCCGGTGACGCTGCCCAACGGCAAACCGGTCTGGCACCAGCCGAGCGGCGGCAAGGAGGTCCTGCCCTTCCACCCGGACGCCGAGAACCTCGGGATGCAGTTCATCGCGGGCCTCGATCACGACTGGGCCGGCGGCCACAAGGCGTTCAACAACGGCAAGTACGACCAGTGGATTCCCGCGAAGTCCGAGCGCACGATGGCGTACCTCGAACGGAACGACATACCGTTCCACTACGCGCTCGCGGACGCGTTCACGATCTGCGACAGCTACCACTGCTCGTTCATCGGGGCCACCGACCCCAACCGCTACTACATGCTCACCGGTCACGTCGGCAACGACGGCAAGGGCGGCGGCCCGATCCTCGGCAACCAGGAGCTGGGCTACGACTGGACGACGTACGCCGAGCGCCTGGAGCAGGCGGGCATCTCCTGGAAGGTGTACCAGGACATAGGCGACGGCCTGAACGCCGCTGGCCACTGGGGCTGGATCGACGACGCCTACCGCGGCAACTACGGCGACAACTCGCTCCTGTACTTCAACAAGTACCGCAACGCCAAGCCCGGCGACCCGCTGTACGACAAGGCCCGCACCGGCACCAACGCCAAGGCGGGCGACGGCTACTTCGACATCCTCAAGGCCGACGTGGCGGCGGACCGCCTCCCGCAGGTCTCCTACATCGCCTGCCCCGAGGCCTTCACCGAGCACCCCAACTGGCCCGTCAACTACGGCGCCTGGTACATCGCGCAGGTCCTGGACGCGCTCACCGCCAACCCCGACGTGTGGGCGAAGACGGCGCTGTTCCTCACGTACGACGAGAACGACGGCTACTTCGACCACATCGTCCCGCCGTACGTCCCCAAGGACGCCGCCCAGGGCAAGTCCACCGTCGCCACGACGCTCGACTACTTCCCCGGCAACGCCTCCTACGCGGCCGGGCACTACGGCCTCGGGCAGCGCGTGCCGATGATCGTCGTCTCGCCGTGGAGCACGGGCGGTTTCGTGGACTCCGAGGTCTTCGACCACACGTCGATCATCCGGTTCATGGAGCGGCGCTTCGGCGTCAAGGAGCCGAACATCTCGCCGTGGCGCCGCGCGGTCTGCGGCGACCTCACCTCCGCCTTCGACTTCAGCGGCAAGGACACCGACCCGGCGAGGCTCCCGGACACCGCCGCGTACGAACCGCCGGACAACAAGCGCCACCCCGACTACGTGCCGAAGGCGCCCGCAGGGTCGAAGCTGCCCAAGCAGGAGGCCGGCTCCCGGCCGCCCGCGCCCTGCCGTACGCCCCGCTGGTGGACGGCAGCGCGGACGTGGCCGCCGGGAAGTTCACGCTGACCTTCGGCGGCGGCGACAAGGCGGGCGTCTGCTTCCACGTCCGCTCCGCCAACCGCACCGACGGCCCGTGGACGTACACCACGGAGGCGGGCAAGACCCTCTCCGACACCTGGAACTCCGCCTACTCCGGGGGTACGCACGACCTGTCGGTGTTCGGCCCCAACGGTTTCCTGCGCACCTTCAAGGGCCCCGCGAAGAAGGCCGGCCCCGAGGTCACCGCCCGGCACGACGCGACCACCGGCAACCTGAAGCTGACCCTGCGGAACGCGGGCGGCGCCGACGTGAACCTCACACTGACCAACGCCTACGGCGGCACGCCCCAGACCTTCAAGGTCAAGGCGGGCGCCACCGTGCAGCACACCGTCGACCTGCGGGCCACCAAGCGCTGGTACGACATCACCGTGAGGTCCGACGCCGACGCGGGCTTCCTGCGGCGGCTCGCGGGCCATGTGGAGACCGGCGCGGCGGGTGTGAGCGACCCGGCGATCATCACCGGCTGAGGTCACAACCCCGCAATGGACTGGCGAACCGCCCGGAATCGGAAGGTAGGGTCACCGGGTGACAACGCATTCGAACACACCTGCAGGCTGGCACCCGGACCCGCACGGGGCGCCCCAACTCCTCCGCTGGTGGGACGGCTCCCAATGGACGGAGCACACCAGCCCGGCCCCGCAGGCCAGGGCCAGCCGGCGCAGCAGGCCCCGGCCCAGCAGGTCCCGCAGCAGCCGCAGGCGCCTCAGGGGCAGTTCGGTCAGCCGCAGGCCGCGCAGCGCGCCGGTCCCGCAGGGGCAGTTCGGTCAGCCGCAGGCCGCGCCGGTCGCGCCGCCCGCCGCCGACCCGGCGAAGGTGCAGCGCCAGGTCCAGCGGCAGGCGGGCGTCACGCCGACGGCGCAGGGCGGCGGCACGCTGTTCACCGAGCCCGTCCTGGTCGTGAACCAGAAGGCGAAGCTCATCGAGCTGACGAACGAGTACAGCGTGATGGACCAGGCGGGCAACACGCTCGGCTCGGTCGTGCAGGTCGGCCAGAGCACGCTGAAGAAGGTCGCGCGCTTCGTCGCCAGCATCGACCAGTTCATGACGCACAAGCTGGAGATCCGCGACGCGTACGGCCAGCCGCAGATGCTGCTGACCCGCCCCCGGAAGTTCATGAAGTCGCGGGTGATCGTCGAGCGCGCCGACGGGCAGCCGGTCGGCGAGATCGTCCAGCAGAACATGATCGGCAAGATCAACTTCGCGATGATGGTGAACGGCCAGCAGGTCGGCGCGATCAAGGCGGAGAACTGGCGCGCCTGGAACTTCTCGATCGTCGACCACGCGGACAACGAGGTCGCCCGGATCACGAAGACCTGGGAAGGCCTGGCCAAGACCATGTTCACCACCGCGGACAACTACGTCCTGCAGATCCACTACCAGCTGCCCGAGCCGCTCCTGAGCCTCGTCGTGGCGACGGCGCTGACGGTCGACACGGCCCTCAAGCAGGACGCCCGCGGCTTCGGGTGACCGGGCCCCGCTCATAGGCGTACGCACGAGAACGGCGTGGTCAGGGCCGCGACAGGCGCAGGGCCGCCGGTTCGGCGGAGGGGGCGGGGATCGACGGCAGGTACTCCCGCGCCGGTTCGGCCGCCGGGGCCCGGGGCGAGCGGGTGAGCACCACGACTCCGTACGCCGCCACCATCGCGCCCGCCACCGCGACGAGGATGCCGCCGGCACCGCCCCGCAGCCGCTCGCCGAGCAGGGCCACGCCGATGACCGAGGCCGCCATCGGGTTGGACAGGGTCACCACGGCGAGCGGGGCGCCGAGGCCGCCGCGGTAGGCGGTCTGCGAGAGCAGCAGGCCACCGGCGGCGAACGCCGCGACGAGCAGTGCCACGGTCACGACCTGCGGACTCAGCAGCGGCCCCGAGCGGTCGGTCACCGCCACCGTCACGGTCTGCGTGAGCGCCGAGGCGACTCCGGAGGCGAAGCCGGACGCCGTCGCGTGCCGCAGCCCCGGCCTCGTGCCCGGCCGGGAGAGCGCCCCGATGACCGCCATCGTCGCGGCGGCCACCACCAGCGCCTCGGGCACGGTGAGCGTGTCGTCCGGCGCCGGTCCAGAAGCGGTCAGGAGCAGCGCCCCTAGGCCGATGAGGGTGAGCCCGGTGCCGCGCCACTCCAGCCGGGTGACCCGGCGCCCCGCGAGCCGCGCGCCGAGCGGTACGGCGGCCACGAGCGTGAGCGCCCCCAGCGGCTGCACCAGCGTGAGCGGCCCGTACTTCAGGGCGGCCACGTGCAGCAGCGCGGCGGCGGCGTTGAGCCCGACCGAGGACCACCAGACCCCGCTGGCGAGCATCCGCAGGGCCCCGCTCTCGCCCTCGGTGACCCGCGAGGCGAGCCGCTCCTGGGCGACCGCGGCGGCGGCGTACGCCCCCGCCGAGACTGAGGAAGAGCGCGACGGCGAGAAGAGTGGCGTTCACTGTCCGGCCCCCGAGGAGATCAGTCCGGGGGAGGCAGTGGCCGCGGACCGCGAGCCCGGTGCGGCGGGTGCGGAGCCGCGTACGACCAATGACGGGGCGGGACGCGGCAGCCGAGACGACCGCGAGGGCGACGCCGAGCAGCGCGGTCGCCACGAGCGCGTCGAGCCAGTAGTGGTTCGCGGTGCCGACGATCACCAGCAGCGTGGCCAGCGGGTGCAGCAGCCACAGCCAGCGCCACCGCGTCGAGGTCGCGACGATCATGCCGATGGCCAGCATCAGCGCCCAGCCGAAGTGCAGCGAGGGCATGGCCGCGTACTGGTTGGCCATGGTGTCGGTCGCGGGCTTGGCGGCGTACACCGAGGGCCCGTACACCTGTGCCGTGTCCACGAGGTGCGCTGGCGTCCAGCATCCGCGGCGGCGCGAGCGGGAAGCCGAGGTGCAGCACGAGCGCGGCGGCGGTCAGCGCGGCGAGGACCCGCCGCGTCCAGACGTAGTGCCGGGGCCGGCGCAGGTACAGCCAGACCAGGAAGAGCAGCGTCGCCGGGAAGTGCACGCTCGCGTAGTAGGTGTTCGCGAAGTGGATCAGCGTGTCGCTGCTCAGCAGGGCGTGCTGCACGGCGCCCTCGCCGGGCAGGCGCAGCGTCCGCTCGGCGTCCCACACGCGGTGCGCGTTGCGGAACGCCTCGCCGGTGTGGCCGTTGGCGAGCTGCCTGCCGAATTTGTAGACGAGGAAAAGTCCTACGACGAGGAGGAGCTCGCGGACGAGGGGCGGTCGGGCAGATGTGTCCGGCTTCCGGACGGCGGTCGCCTCCGGCTTCCGGACCGTGATGTCCGGCTCCCGTTCGACAGGCTCGGTTCGGGATTCCATCCCCCGGCCCCTTTGCGTGATGACTGGGTGGTGCGGTGCGGAGCGAGGAATCGCCCCACTCATCGATACGCCAGTGTACCGATACGGAGGCGTACCGGTACACTGGCGTATCGATGAGGGTCGGTCGAACCGTGATGAGCTGGGATCGAGCCGATCCGGCCGCCGTACCGAGGGGAAGAGCCATGACGTCGACGTCGAGCCGCTCGAAGATCACGCCCGAGCGTGAGCAGGAGTTCTACGACGCCGTCCTCGACCAGCTCCGCCAGTGCGGCTATGAGGCGCTGACCATGGAGGGCGTGGCCGCCCGCACCCGGTGCAGCAAGTCCACGCTCTACCGGCAGTGGAAGTCCAAGCCCCAGTTCGTGGCCGCGGCCCTGCGGGCCAACCGCTGCGTACGCTTCCAGGGCATCGACACCGGCAGCCTCGCCGGGGACCTGAGGGCGGCGGCCCGGGCCGCGGGCGAGCAGTCGGGGCGTGACACGATGCTGGTCCAGGCGCTCAGTCACGCGGTCCTGCAGGACGTGGACCTGCAGCGGGTGCTGCGCGAGACCCTGGTCGAGCCGGAGCTCCAGGCCATGGACGCGATCATCAGGCGCGGCGTGGAGCGCGGCGAGATCACCGAGGGGCACCCGGCGGTGGAGTTCGTCACGGTGCAGCTGTTCGGCGTGCTGCGGGCGCGGCCCATCATCGAGGGCGCCCACGCCGACGAGGAGTATCTGACCCGTTTCGTCGAGGCCTGCGTGCTGCCCGCGCTCGGCCTCACCTGATCGTGGGCCCGAGTCCATTGGATGGGGGACTCGGGCCTGCCCGCGCCGCACCGTGGGGACGGGGGCGGCGCGCACCCCCGGGCCGACGGGGTTCCTCCTGAGCGGCGAGGAACCCCGCCCGGCCCCTTGGCCTGCCCGGCCCTTTGGTCCGCCGGGCCCCTTGATCCGACCGGCCCTTTGGTCCGACCGGCCCCCTAGTCCGTGCGGGTTTCTACACGTCCTGCCCGGCTTCGTCGCCCTCTCCGACGGGCCCTGCCGTGATGCCCTTCGCGATCCGGTCCATGGTGGACGGCGAAGGGGCCTTCGGGTGGTCGTCGATGCCCATGCGGACGATGATGATCTTCGACTTCTCGGCGGGGGAGAAGAAGGCGAGCGACTCGACATAGCCGTCGTCGCTCTTCTCCGTGACCGCCTTCCAGCGGACGTGGTAACCCTTCTGGCCCGCGACGGTGATCGGCTCGGAGGCCAGCACCTTGTGCGAGGTGATCTTGCCGTAGGTCTTGCCGCCGTAGCCCTCCTTCGCGTTCTTCGCGATGTCGGCCTTGGCGGCCGCCTCGGGTGTCTTCGCGTCGATGCCCAGCTTCTTGGCGGACTGGGAGAACGCGCTGCCCCGGGTGCACTGGTCCTCGGGGTTGCCCGGGCAGGGGATCGGCTCCGTCTGCACCCCGGCGCCCACCTGGGTCGGCCCGCCCAGCCAGCCGTCCGGTACGGGGATCTTGATGCCGTTCACCGGATCGCTCGCGAAGCCGGACGCCTCGCCCGGCGACCGGGGTGTGTCCGGGCCGCCCGGCGACCGGGGCGTCTCGGGTGTGCCGGGCTCTCGCGGGGCTCCGGGCTCCTGGGGGGCTCCGGACGACGGCTCCTTGGCCGCGGAGCCGCCCTCGCCGCTGTCATCGTCGGCGGTCAGCGCGTACACCCCGCCGCCGATTCCGGCGAGGACGGCGAGCACCACGCCCGCCGCTATGGCGACGCGCAGGCGCCGCCGCGGTGCGGGGGCCTGCCCCGGGTACGCCGGGAAGGCCGGCTGCGTCGGGTGGGCGTGCGTGCCCTGGGCGGCGCGCACCTGATCCGTCCACACGTTCCCGTCCCACCAGCGCTCGGTGGGGGGACCGCCGGCGGCCTGGCCGGGATCGGGGTACCAGCCTGGAGGAGTCATCTGCGTCATGGGCGCCAGCGTATGAGCCCGGCGGGAAAGTGGCATGAGAGGGGCCTGGAAAGGGGGGCTCCCATGCTCCAGGCAGGCTCCCATGCTCCGGGGAGGCTCTCATGCTTCCGCTCAGGGGCCTTCGCCGCCCCGCGGCCTACGGTGCCCGGCTGTCATGGCCGTTGACGACCAGGCGGGCCGGGGCCTCCTTCTCGGGGAGCGTCTCGGGCCACGGCGTGCCGCGCCGCCCCGGCGTGATCGAACCCAGCACGCTCGCGTGGCGCGCCCCCGTGCTCGTCGGGACCGTCCCCGGCAGCCCGTGCAGGGTCAGGAAACCGAGGACGGCGAAGGCGTACGCCTCCTTCGCCGCGGCCGGCAGACCCAGTTCGTCGGAGGTGCGCAGGGGCATGCCGCCGCCCAACTCCGCCCGCAGGAAGGCCATCAGCACGGGGTTGCGCGTGCCGCCGCCGGAGACGATGACCTCCGAGGCCTTCACCGAGCGGACGGCGTCGGCGGCGGTGCGGGCGGCGAGCCGGGTGAGCGTGGCGACGACGTCCTCGGTGGACAGCGCCTCGAACCCCTTCAACGCCGTACGGAGATACGGCAGATGGAAGAGTTCCTTGCCCGTCGTCTTCGGCGCCGGGAGCGCGTAGTACGGCTCGGCGAGGAGGCGGTCGAGGAGGCCTTGGTGGACCCTGCCGCGGGCGGCCAGCTCACCGTCCAGGTCATAGGCGAGGCGGCCGCCCGTGGCCTCGCTCACCGCGGCGTCGATCAGGGCGTTGGCGGGGCCCGTGTCGAACGCCGTGCCGTCGGCGGCGGTGATGTTGGCGATGCCTCCCAGGTTCAGCGCGGCGGGGGCGCCGGGGCGGCCGCGCAGCCACATCCGGTCCACCAGGCTCACCAGGGGCGCGCCTTGGCCACCCGCCGCGATGTCGCGCGGGCGGAAGTCGGCGACCACCGGCAGCCCCGTCGCCTCGGCGATCCACGCGGGCTGCCCGATCTGGAGGGTGCCGTGCACCTGCCCGTCCGCCACCCAGTGGTAGACCGTCTGACCGTGCGAGGCGACCAACTCGGCCAGCCCGTCGCACAGTTCGCGGTCCGCCTCGACGGCCGCGGCGGCGAAGGCGCGGCCGATCGCGGTGTCCAGCCGGCAGACGTCGGCGAGCGTGGTCGTCGCGGGCGGCAGCGCGGCGGCGAGTTCGGCGCGAAGGCGTTTGTCATAGCCGCGGGTGATCAGCCCGAGGGGGGTGAGCGTCAGCCGGTCCCCGTCGAGGGTCAGATCGGCCGCGGCGGCGTCGATCGCGTCGTACGAGGTCCCTGACATGAGCCCGATCACGCGCACGTGGGGCCTCCTTCTCGGTCGGCTCGCAATGCTTTTGATCATCGCATCCCGTCGGCCGGGGGTCGACGCGTCTTCCCGGAACGCGGCACGGGGCGCGGCGGCATCGGCGGTATCCGGCCGGGCGGAGGCCCGCCGGGGCCCGCGCCACATGGGCCGTGGGGCGCGGCACATGGCCTTGGAGCGTGTTCCAGCGTCGCACGGAACGGGGCCGCGAGGGCGGACGAGGCATGGAGAGAGTCCCCCGCGCGAGGGCCCGGACGAGCGCCGGGCTTCTGCGCCGCCTGTCCGCCGTGCGCTTGGCGCAGGCGCGCGGTGGGGTGTGTTCCGGGGGAGGGGCGTCCGCGCCGGGCGTGGGCGGCGTGCGGCCGACCTGTGGAGCTGTGGAGCCGTGGTTGATGAGACCTCAGTGGACCTACGCAGGCCGGCGGCGTGCCCGGCTCACGCTTCCTCGGTGAGCACCTTGCCCCGCCACACCCCAGGGTCCCCCCACGCACTCCGCAATGCCCGCGCCTTCGTCAGCCACAGGGACAGGTCGAACTCCGCGGTGTACCCGATCGCCCCGTGCAGTTGCAGCGCGGCGCGGGCCGCTCCGTACGCCGCCTCGCCCGCCGTCACCTTGGCGGCGGCGATGTCCCGCGGCGCCATGGTCAGCGCGGCGCCGAACACCAGCGGCCGGGCGAACTCCAGCCGCACCAGGACGTCCGCGAGCCGGGTGCTTCACGGCCTGGAACGCCCCGATCCGCGTCCCGAACTGGGTGCGCTGCTTCACGTACGCCACGGTCCTGTCGAGCAGTGCGCACCCGACCCCGAGCGCCTGCGCGGCCGTGGCGAGCGCCGCCGCAGTCCGTCGCGTGCCGCGCGGCGGTGGCCACGGCCGGGCCCGTGGCGAGCAGTTCACCGCCGGGCAGCGGGGCGGCGAGGCGGCGCGCGGGGTCGAGGGAGACGACGCACGCGCGCGTGGCCGGGCGCGAGCCGCAGCTCCCCGTCGGCCACGGCGAGGACCAGCCCCGCCGCATCGGCGTCCAGTGCGTACGGCCCCCCGCCCGGCAGCGTCAGCGTCGCGCTCGCGGCGCCGGAGGCGAGCGCGGGGAGGAACCGCTTGGCCGGGCCCGCGTCGCCCAGCTCGGCGAGGCGAGCCAGCAGCGCGGCCGCGGCCACCGTCTCGACGGCCGGGCCGGGCACCGCGTACCGCCCCAACTCCACGAAGGCGACGACCGTTTCGACGGGCAGGGGGCCCACACGTCGTACTCCTGCGGAACCGGCAGCGCGAAGACCCCCGCCTCCGCGAGCCGCGCCCAGACCGCGCGGCCCGGAGTGTGGTCGCCCGTGCTCCACGCGCGCGTGGCCGTCACCGTGTCGGCGGCCGTCAGCATCGCGCCCAGTGAGCGGGCGAACTCCCGCTGCTCGGCGTCGAGGAGGA
The DNA here is from genome assembly GCA_004010275.1 of Streptomyces huasconensis. GTDB lineage: Bacteria > Actinomycetota > Actinomycetes > Streptomycetales > Streptomycetaceae > Streptomyces > Streptomyces huasconensis. The sequence continues at coordinate 38,836 of RBWT01000028.1, read as the reverse complement.
ACCTCATCAGCGGCGTCCCTTCGGCAGACCGAGCAGCCGTTCGGCGATGATGTCGCGCTGGATCTCATTGGTGCCGGCGTAGATGGGCCCGGCGAGCGAGAAGACGTAACCCTCCATCCAGTCACCGCCGTCTCCCCAACGACCTCCGTCCATCCGGCCGACCCCGTCCGCCACGTAGTCCCCTTCCGCCTCCAAGGCGTCGGCTTCCGCGAGGTCCGCCTCCGTCGTCGCGCCGCCGATCAGTTCACCGTCCGCGCCCAGCAAGTCCAGCGCCGTCTCGTGCAGTGCGATGTCGTACTCCGACCAGAAGACCTTGTTCAGGCTGGACTCGGCGCCGATCCGCTCCCCGGCCGCGAACCGCGAGGCGTTGGCCCACGTGAACAACGCGTAGGCGCGCGCCCCGATGACGGCGTCCGCCACGCGGTCGCGCAGTGCGGTGTCCGACGGGTCGCCGTGCGCCCGCCAGCGCCGGGCGAGACGCTCCGCCGAAGCGAGGAAGCGGCCGGGGGAGCGCAGCATCAGACCGCGTTCGTTGCCCGTGGTGGACATGGCGATGCGCCAGCCCTGCCCCGGCTCGCCGATCACGTCCTCGTCGGGTACGAAGACGTCGTCGAGGAACAGCTCGGCGAAGGCCGGCTTGCCGTCCAGACGCCCGACGGGCCGGACCGTCACGCCATCCGCGTCGAGCGGGAACATCAGATACGTGAGGCCTTGATGCGGCTTGCGCACGGTCCCCGAGCCGCCACCCGAGCCGCTTCCTGCGCCAGCCACTGAGCCGCCTCCCGAGTCGGCCTCCGAGCCGGTCTGCAAGCCGGTCTCACGTGGCTCGCTGCGGAAGAGTCCGAACGCCCGATCGGCGAAGGCGGCCCGTGACGACCACGTCTTCTGCCCGCTGAGCAGCCAACCCCCGTCCGTGCGGCGGGCGGTGGCGCGCAGTGACGCGAGGTCGGAGCCCGACTCCGGCTCCGACCAGGCCTGCGCCCAGATCACCTCGCCGGTCGCCATGGAGGGCAGTATCCGTGCGCGCTGCTCGGCGGTGCCGAAGTCGAAGAGGGTCGGGGCGAGGAGGCTGATGCCGTTCTGCGAGACCCTGCCCGGAGCCCCCGCCGCGTAGTACTCCTCCTCGAACACCAGCCACTTGACGATGTCCACGCCCTGACCGCCGTACTCCTCGGGCCAGGCGACCACCGACCAGCGGTCGGCGGCGAGCCGGCGCTCCCACTCCCGATGGGCCGCGAAGCCCTCCTCGGTCTCCAGCGAGGGCAGGGGCGTGACCGGCACATGCGCGGCGAGCCAGTCGCGCGCACGCTGCCTGAACTCGTCGTCCTCGGCGGTGAAGTCGAGGTCCATTAACGCCCCACCTCCCAGTGGCAGGTTCTTTATGTCTTCCCTAACAAGTGTTTGGTAGATTACCGTGCAAGCGGCGAAGGAGTCGAGAGTCAGACACCCACCCCCGCCGCCGCACCCGCACCCGCACCTGCACCCGCACCTGCACCCGCAGTCGAAGCCGAAGCCAGAACCGAGCCGGAGGGCCGCCATGGACGCACCTGCTTGCCCTCCGGGTCACGACCTGCTCGCGGGCCGCACCGCCGTGCTCACGGCGGCCGCCGGCGCGGGCATCGGCGGCGCCACCGCGCGCCGCTTCCTGGAGGAGGGCGCGCGCCTGGTCATCGGGGACGCCCACGCGCGCCGCACGAAGGAGACGGTGGCGGCGCTCGCCGAGGAGTTCGGCGCCGACCGGATCGACGGCATCCCGTGCGACGTCACGGACGAGGCGCAGGTCCAGAGCCTGTTCGACCTCGCGGAGGGACGGCACGGCAGCCTGGACATCGTGGTGAACAACGCAGGACTGGGTGGCACGGCCGAGCTGACGGAGATGACCGACGAGCAGTGGGACAAGGTCATCGACGTGACGCTGAACGGCACCTTCCGCTGCACCCGCACCGCCCTGCGCCGCCTGCGGGCGAGCGGCAGGGCCGGCGGCCTCCCCGGCGCCCCGCCCGGCGGCGAGCAGAGCCGAGGAGTGATCGTGAACAACGCCTCTGTACTGGGCTGGCGCGCCCAGGCCGGCCAGGCCCACTACGCCGCGGCGAAGGCCGGCGTCATGGCCCTCACCCGCTGCGCCGCGATCGAAGCCGCCCCCCACGGCATCCGGGTCAACGCCGTGGCGCCCCCAGCCTCGCCCTGCACCCCCACCTCGCGAAGGTCACCTCCCCCGAGCTTCTCGAAGAGCTGACCGCCCGCGAGGCCTTCGGGCGGTTCGCGCAGCCCTGGGAGATAGCCAACGTCATCGTCTTCCTGGCCAGCGGCTACTCCTCGTACATGACGGGCGAGACCGTCTCGGTCAGCAGCCAGCACGCCTAGGCGGAGAATGACCGTGTGTCGAAACCGAACCAGACCAGCAAGAACCAGACCAGCAAGAACCCGGCCACCCAGAACCCAGCCGCCAAAAACCAAGCCGTGAAAAACCAAGCCGTGAAAAACCAAGCCGCCAAGAACACGAACAAGAAGAAGCCCCAAGTGAGCCCCTCTCCCGAGCGGCGCCGTGAACTCCTCGGCATCGCCGCGGAGGTCTTCGCCGAACAGGGGTACAACGCCACCACGGTCCGCAAGATCGCCGACTCCGCCGGCATGCTCGCCGGCAGCCTCTACTACCACTTCGACTCCAAGGAGTCGATGCTCGAAGAGATCCTCCGCACCTTCCTGACCGAGCTGTGGGACGGGTACGACACCGTGCTCCAGGCAGGGCTGGGCCCCCGCGAGACGCTCGAAGCGCTCGTCACCGAGTCCTTCCGGGAGATCGACCGGCACCGCCCCGCCGTAGCGATCTACCAGAAGGAGTCCAAGCACCTGGTCGCACAGGAGCGCTTCCAGTACCTGTCCGACTCGCAGCAGCGCTTCGAGAAGGCGTGGCTGACGACGCTGGAGCGCGGCGTCGCGGACGGCGTCTTCCGCGGCGACCTGGACATCCGGCTCGCCTACCGCTTCGTGCGCGACACCGTCTGGGTCGCCGCGTCCTGGTACCGCCCCGGCGGCGGCCACAGCCCCGAGGAGATCGCCCGGCAGTACCTGTCGATGGTCCTGGACGGCATTTCCGTACGCACGTAAGAGACGCGCCGACGCACGGCGCGCCACGACCGAGGAGTACGCAGCCATGGCCGAGGCCTACATCGTCGAAGCGGTCCGCACCCCCGTCGGCCGGCGCAAGGGAGGCCTCTGCGGGGTCCACCCGGCCGACCTGGGCGCCCATGTCCTGAAAGCGGTGGTCGAGCGCACCGGCATCGACCCCGCCGCCGTGGAGGACGTCGTCTTCGGCTGCCTGGACACGGTCGGCCCGCAGGCCGGGGACATCGCCCGCACCAGCTGGCTCGCGGCCGGGCTCCCCGAGGAGGTACCCGGCGTGACGATCGACCGGCAGTGCGGATCGTCCCAGCAGGCCGTGCACTTCGCGGCGCAAGGCGTCCTGTCCGGCACCCAGGACCTCGTCGTCGCGGGCGGCACACAGAACATGTCGATGATCCCCATCGCCTTCGCGTCCCGGCAGGCCGCCGCACCGCTCGGCCTCACCGAAGGCCCGTACGCGGGCAGCGAAGGCTGGCGCGTCCGCTACGGCGACCAGCCCGTGAACCAGTTCCACGGAGCCGAGTTGATCGCCGCCAAGTGGCACATCTCCCGCCGTGACATGGAGGAGTTCGCGCTCCGCTCCCACCGACGGGCCGTGCGCGCCATCGACGAGGGCCGCTTCGACCGCGAAGTCGTCGCGTACGGCGACGTGACCACCGACGAAGGCCCGCGGCGTGACACGACCCTGGAGAAAATGGCGGGCCTGAAGCCCGTCCTGGAGGGCGGCACGATCACCGCCGCCTGCTCCTCCCAGGTGTCGGACGGCGCCGCCGCCCTGCTCATCGCGAGCGAACGGGCCGTGCGGGAACACGGTTTGACCCCTCGCGCGCGGGTCCACCACCTCTCCGTGCGCGGCGAGGACCCCATCCGGATGCTCTCCGCACCGATCCCCGCCACCGCGTACGCGCTGAAGAAGACCGGCATGCGGATCGGCGACATCGATCTCGTCGAGATCAACGAAGCGTTCGCCCCGGTCGTCCTCGCCTGGCTGAAGGAGACCGAAGCGGACCCGGAGAAGGTCAATGTCAACGGCGGCGCCATCGCCCTCGGTCACCCCCTCGGCGCGACCGGCGTGAAACTCATGACGACACTCCTGCACGAACTGGAGCGCACCGGCGGCCGGTTCGGCCTCCAGACGATGTGCGAGGGCGGCGGCCAGGCGAACGTGACGATCATCGAACGCCTCTGAGCCGTCACCCTCTGAGACCCCCTCCGCGTCCACGAAACGGACCCTTCCTCACCCTTGCGGGAGTACCTGCGCCGACAGCGCTCCACAGCGGCGCCGACCCGGCTAGTCTCGACTCCTGTACGTCGATTGAGCGACCCCGGGAGGTAGCGCGATGACGCAGGGACGGCCCGGAGGAGCCGCCTGGGCCCCGCTGTGGGAGCGCGACGCCGAACTCGCCGCGGCGACCCAGGCCGTCGACGCGCTCTGCGCGGACGCCATGAGCGTGGGCGGCCTGCTCGTCTTCAGCGGCGAGGCCGGCATCGGCAAGACCGCGCTCCTCGCCGAAGTGCGCCGCATCGCGGAGGCACGCGGCGCCACGGTCTGTTACGCACGGGGCGGTGAGGCCGTCACCTCCGTCCCCTTCAACGTCGTACGCCAACTCCTGCAGCCCGCACTCATCGCGTTCACGCCCGAGGAGGAACGCGAATACCTCGGCGACTGGTACGACATCGCGGGCCCGGCCCTCGGCATAGTCGCGCCCGGCGGCCGGCAGGCCGACCCGCAGGGCGTCTGTGACGGCCTCGTCGAGGTCGTCTTCCGGCTGGCACAGCTCAAATGGCCGCTGGTCCTGCTCATCGACGACGCGCACTGGGCCGACCAGGAGACGCTGCACTGGCTGGCCGCCTTCGCCCGCCGCCTGGCCGAGCTGTCCGTCCTCGTCGTGATCGCCCACCGGCCGAGCGACGCCGAGGGAGACAGCGCACGTCACCTGGCGTCGGTCGCCGCGTCGGCCCGCTCCTTCACCACGCTGCACGCACTCACCCCGGACGCCGCCGCGGGCCTGACCCGCGCCACACTCGGCGAGCACGCCGACGCTCCGTTCTGCCGCGAGGTGTGGGCGGTCACCGGCGGCAACCCCTACGAAACGGTCGAACTGCTCGCCAAGGTGCAGGACAGCGACCTCGAACCGGTGGAGAGCTCGGCGGACGCCCTGCGCGCCCTCAACCGCACGGCCAAGGGCCGCGGCCTCATCGCCCGTCTCGAAGACCTCGGCACCGACGCCACCCGCTTCGCCTGGGCCGCCGCCATCCTCGGCACCGCCATCTCCCTGGACATGGCCGCCCGGCTCGCCGTGATGCCCCGCGCCGCCGCCGAACGCTGCGCGGAACAGCTCTGCACCGCGCGCATCCTGCTCCGCGGCGAGGACGGCCTGGAGTTCGTCCACCCGCAGATCGAGAGCACGGTCTACCGCTCGATCCCGTCGGCCACCCGCACCGCCATGCACGGCGTGGCCGCCGCGGTCCTCACGCAGGAGGGCCGGAGCGCCGCGGACGCCTCCCGGCACCTCCTGGAGGTGCACCCCGAGGACGACCCCGACATGGTCGAGCAACTGCGCCGGGCCGCGGCCGAACACCTCGCGGTCGGCGCCCCCGACGCGGCCCGCCGCTGTCTGGAGCGGGCCCTGAAGGAGCCGCCGCTGCCCGAGATCCACGCCCGCGTGCTCTACGAACTGGGTTGCGCCACGCTGCTCACCTCGCCCTCCACCACCATCCGTCACCTCCGCGAGGCGCTCTCCATGCGGGGCCTCGACCGGGAGCTGCGCGTCGACGCGGTCTCCCCGGCTCTCCCAGGCCCTCATCCACAACGACCAGCTGGGGGAGGGCCTGCGGGCCATCGCCGAGGAGGCGGCGCGGCTCGAGCCGGGGCCCGCGCTGCTGCGCCTCCAGGCCGTGCACTACATGTGGGAGGGCATCCACGCGGGCGAGGAGGACGCACCGGCCCGATCACGGCGCCTGGCCGACCTCGCCGGCCCGCTGACCGGCCGCGACAACTCCGAGCGCGCCCTGCTGATCCTGCGCGCCTTCGACGCCATGACCCGCGGTGAGAACGCCGAACTGGTCGTCGAACTCTGCGACCGCGCCCTCGTCAACGGCCGCCTCGCGCCAGGGCTCGGCTGGACCGACACGGAGTGGAGCTTCGAGCTGCGCCTGATGCTCGGCGGTTCCTACGCCTTCTCGGACCGGCTCGACCGCGCGGAGAGCCTGTTCACCGAGGCCGTGCGCGTGTACGAGACGGCGGGCTGGAGCGGCGGCCACCTCGCTCTCGCACACGCCTTCCTCGGCTACGTGTACCGCAGGCGCGGACGGCTGATCGACGCCGAGCACTCCTTGCGCGAGAGCCTGCGCCTGGCCGACCGCGTCGGCAAGGGCCTGCCCATGCACTGGGAGGCGGCCAGCATGCTCATCGACACGCTCCTGGCGCGCGGGCACATCGGCGAGGCGGGCGCCATCGCCGACCGCTACGGCTTCGCACCGCCCTCCGCCTCCACGATCTACGTCCCCGACGCCATGTCCGTACGCGGCAGACTGCTGCTCGCGCTCGGCCGTACGGAGGAGGGGCTGAACGAACTGGAGGCGACGGCGAAGGAGTTGACCGCGCGCGGTCAGTACAACACCGTGCTCGCACCGTGGGCGTACGATCTCGCCGCGCCTTGGCCCACGACAACCCGAAACGGGCCGCTGACCTCGTCGCCGACGCCCGCATGCAGGCCGAGCGGTTCGGCACGGACACGGCGATCGGCGAGGCCGTGCGGTGCGAGGCCGCCCTGGCCACGGGCCCACGCTCCATCGCCCTCTACCGCCAGGCGGCCACCTACCTGGAGGCGTCGCCCTGCGCGTACGAACACGCGGTGGCCCGCGTGGAGTACGGCATCGCGGCAAATGCCGTACCGGAACTGGAACGCGGCCTAACCCTGGCAAGAACCTGCGGAGCCGACGGCCTAGCAGAGCGAGCACTCGCACACCTACCACTGGTACGAGGCTGACGACGCCCTCTGCTACGGGGGTCCTGCGGGGCGTGACGCCGCTGGGCGGGGGGACTGCCTGGGCGGTGACTCTGCTGCGGGGGTCCGCGGGGCGTCAATTCCGTCGCGCGGACTGTGCCGGGCGGAGTCCCGCTCACCCCCTCCGCCCATCACCTATCTCACCCCCCACGCCCAACCGCCCCAACACCTCCCCCGCCTCCACCATCACCCGCTCCACCAACTCCGCACACGACGGCAAGTCCGCTATCACCCCGGCTATTTGGCCCGATGCCATCACCCCCGCGTCGGGGTGGCCGTCTACCATCGCTGACTTGAGCAGCATCGGGGTGTTCGCCGCGAGTAGGACCTGGCTCCATGTCAGGTCCTTGCCTCGCCTCATCGCCAGGCCGTCCCGCGCCAGCCGGCTCCAGCTCAGCCCGGACAGCTCGCGGAACGCCGCCGCGTGCCGGACCGCCCGGGCCAGGGAAGTGAGGCGGCCCGACTTCTCCAGGTCGGCCACCAGCTCCGTGCGCAGCATCCGGTGCGGGAGGCGTCCACGCGCGTGTGACCGTGACGTCCTTGACGGAGGCCGACAGATAGCGCGCCTTGACCGCGTCCGGCACCGTCGAGTCCGAGGTGAGCAGGAAGCGCGTGCCCATGGCCACGCCCGCCGCGCCATAGGCGAGCGCGGCGACCAGACCGCGACCGTCGTAGAACCCGCCCGCCGCGACCACCGGGATGTCCACCGCGTCGACGACCTGCGGCAACAGGACCGTCGTGGCCACCTCACCCGTGTGACCGCCGCCCTCGCCGCCCTGCACGACGACCGCGTCCGCGCCCCACGCCGCGACCTTCTCGGCATGCCGGCGCGCGCCGATCGAGGGGATCACCACCACCCCCGCGTCCTTGAGTTCGGCGATCAGTTCCCTGGACGGTGCAAGCGCGAAGGACGCCACCCGGACGCCCTCCTCGACGATGACGGCGACCCGCTCCCGCGCATCACCCGCGTCGGCCCGCAGATTGACCCCGAACGGCGCGTCCGTACGGGACTTCACCTCGCGCACCGCCGACCGCAACCGCTCGACCGTCGTGGTCGCGGAGGCCAGGATGCCGAGCGCCCCGGCGTTCGCGGTCGCCGAGACCAGACGGGGGCCCGCCACCCAGCCCATGCCGGTCTGCACGATCGGGTGCCGCACCCCGACCAGGTTCGTCAGCGGCGTCTCGAGGACAGGCAGCGCCGCCGTCACGCGCGCACCTCGCGCTCGCGCAGGCCCCGCGGGTCGACCACCTCGCGGATGAGCCGCAGTTCCTCGTCCGTGGGCTCGCGGGTGTACGGCAGACCGCCGTCCGGTACGGCGGCGAGCGTGAAGCCCGTGGCCTCCCGGACCTGCTCAAGCGTCACCCCCGGATGCAGGGACACCGCCCTCATCGCGTGATCGGGCGTCGCGAAGTCGAAGACGCCGAGGTCGGAGACGACGCGGCGCAGATCGTGGAAGCGGGTCGCGGAGGGCCCCGCGGCGGCCGCGCTGTCGTACCCGACGCCGCTGACCATGTCGACCTTCTCGACGAAGACGCGCGTCGAATGCCTCGGGACCCAGTAACTCACCGGGTTGTTGACGGTGTTGGCGGGGGCGCCGCGCACGCCGAGCAGCTGCCGCCGGGGGCGCGCCCAGTCGCCGATGCACGAGATGTTCTGGTTCCCGAACCGGTCGATCTGGCTCGCGCCCATCATCACGTGCCGCCGCCCGCCCAGGACCATCGTCAGATGCTTGCGGTACGGCAGCCAGCCCTCGGTCACGCCCGACGCGGCGCCGAGCGCGGGCACGTCGCCGATGAGCAGCGCCTCACCGTCCGTCAGCAGCAGGTCGGGGGCGAAGGTCAGCTTGGCGAGGCGCGCGCCGATGGACGGGATCGTGCCCATGGGGGACGCGAGGATCTCGCCGTTGTCCCGCCAGGCCTCGGCGCAGGCGACGACGCAGTACTCGGCGCGGGTGACGGTCCGCTCGGCGGCCCGGGTCATCGCTGCTCCTTGTGCCAGGCCCGGACGGCCAGGTGGTAGTCCCGCTCGCTGCCGGCGAGGAAGCGGGCGCGGAAGGCGGCCCAGGACTCCGGGCCCGCGGCGGCGTCGGCGTACGCCTTCTGGAAGGGCTCGTCGCGGCCGTAGTCGGGCACGCAGGACGTGAAGTGCGCGCCCTTGGGCGTCTCGGCCACGCCCGTGACCGTGTGCCGGGAGATCAGCAGGGTCTGCGGCGCCGCGTGCTCGGCCAGCCGCCCGGCGTCGACGATCTGCTCGCAGGAGACGTACGCCGTGTCGGAGGCCTCGCAGAACAGGTCGTCGAAGTAGGGGTCGGGGCCCAGATAGCGGGCGTTGCCGAACCGGTCGGCGCGGTTCAGGTGCACCAGCGCCGCGTCCATCCGCAGGGCGGGCACCGCGACCAGCTCCTCCCTGTCGTCGTACGGCGAAGTGACCGTACGCAGCAGCAGGTTGACCCGCAGGACGTCGGAGCCCAGGCCCGCGCGGATCGGCAGGAACGGCAGGCGCTGGGCGGCCGCGGTGAGGCCCTGCATGAACATCGCCTCGTCCAGCTCGACGAGTTCGAAGGCGCCCCGCTCGCGCGCCGCGCGGAAGTGCGGCTCCAGCGGAATCGAGTCGAGCGTCGTGAACGCCGTGACCAGCCTGCGGATGCGGCCGGCGGCGGCGAGCAGGCCGATGTCCGGGCCGCCGTAGGAGACGACGGTCAGGTCCGTGACGCCGGACCGCAGCAGCGCGCGCACCAGGGCCATCGGCTTGCGGCGCGAGCCCCAGCCGCCGATGCCGAGCGTCATCCCGCTCTCCAGGCGCCCCACGATCTCGTCGGGCGTCATGATCTTTCCGGCCCTGTGGTCCGGACCCCGCCGGTCGCTCATGTCCCGCCTTCCTCTCGCCTCGTCCCGAAGCCTGCACGGATGCGGTCGGCCAGGCCGCTGAGATTCGCCTCGAAGGTGAAGCCCTGCTCGAAGCGGTAGCTGCGGTGGACGTCGACCGGGTCGATGCCGTTGATGGACGCCTTCGCGAAGCGCAGCAGGGTGCCGTCCTTGCGGGCGATCTCCCGCGCCAACTCCAGGGCCGCGTCGCGCAGTTCCGCCCGCGGCACGACCTGCCACACGGAGCCGTGGGCGTGCAGCTCGGCGGCCGTCACCGTGCGCGAGGTGTAGTACAGCGCGCGCATGAGGTGCTGCGGCACCAGGCGGGCCAGGTGGGTGGCGGCCCCCAGCGCGCCCCGGTCCAGCTCGGGCAGCCCGAAGGTGGCGTCCTCGCTCGCCACGATCGCGTCCGCGTTCCCCACCAGGCCTATCCCGCCCCCCAGGCAGAAGCCCTGCACGGCGGCGACGACCGGCACCTCGCAGTCGTACACCGCGGAGAACGCCGCGTGGCAGCCGCGGTTGGCGCCGATCAGCGCGGCATGACCGCTGTCGCGGCGCATCTCCTTGATGTCCACGCCCGCGTTGAACCCCCGGCCCTCGGCGGCCAGCACCACGCAGCGCGTCGCGGGATCGCGCCCGGCGGTGCGCACGGCGTCCGCCACGGCATACCACCCCCGTACAGGAAGGGCGTTGACCGGCGGGTAGTCGACGGTGACGACGGCCACGCCCTGCGCGGACTCCGGGACGGAGGTGGAGACAGACATCAGAGGATCGGCTACCTTTCGACCAAACGCCTTCAACCAAACATTTGTTAGTTGGAAAGGTAGCAGCGATGACTGACACCCGACAGGTGGCCGTCGTCACCGGGGGCACCCGCGGCGTCGGCGCGGGCATCGCCCGCGGGTTCCTCGCCGCCGGGGCCCGCGTCGTCATCTGTGCCCGCAGGCCGCCCGAGGTGCCGGTCGAAGCGGCGGGCGCCACGGCGCAGTTCCGGCCGCTCGACCTGCGCGACGCCCGGGCCACGCGCACCTTCTTCCGCCAAGTCGCCGCCGACCACGGATCGGTGGACGCCCTGGTGAACAACGCGGGGGGCACCCCCTTCGGTCTCCTCGCCGAGACCGCGCCCGCCCGCCAGGCCAAGATCATCGAACTGAACCTCCTCGCCCCCCTCCACGCCTCGCTCGCCGCGTACGACGTGATGCGCGCCCAGCGGTCGGGCGGCAGGGATCACGATGATCGGCATCGTCAGCGGAACCCGGCCCTCACCCGGCAGCGGGGCGTACGGAGCGGCCAAGGCCGGCCTGGAGAACCTCGCGCGGACCATGGCCGTCGAATGGGCGCCGGCCGTACGCGTCAACACCGTCGTCCTCGGCCTCGCCCGCACCGAGAGCGCCCACCTCCACTACGGCGACGACGAGGGCGTCGCACGGGTCGCCGCCACCGAGCCGCTCGGCCGCCTCGCCGACCCCGCGGACGTCGGCGACGCCTACGTCTTCCTCGCCTCCGACCACGCCCGCTACATCAGCGGCGCCGCCCTCCACCTGCACGGCGGCGGCGAACGCCCCGCCTTCCTGGACGCCGCCCCGGTCAACCACTGAACGACCCACAGGGAGTTGCCGCATGACCTCAGCCGCCGCATCCGGAATCTGCGCGGGCCGCGTCGTCATCGTCACGGGCGCGGGCCGGGGGCTCGGCCGCGCCCACGCGCGCGCGTACGCCTCCGAGGGGTGCCTCCGTCGTCGTCAACGACCTCGGCGTGGCACCGGACGGCTCCGACGGGCCAGGGGGACCCGGAGGGACCGACGGTCCGGCGCGCGCCGTCGTCGAGGAGATCCGCGCGGCGGGCGGTGACGCCGTCGCGCACGGCGGTGACATCGCGACGCCCGAGGGCGCCGCCTCGCTGGTGCGGACCGCCCTCGACACGTACGGACGCCTCGACACCCTCGTCAACAACGCGGGCTTCCTGCGCGACCGCATGCTGGTCAACCTCGACGAGGACGACTGGGACGCGGTGCTGCGGGTCCACCTCAAGGGGCACTTCCTCCCCCTGAAGCACGCGGCGGCCCACTGGCGGGCCGAGACGAAGGCCGGGCGCGTGCCGCACGCGTGCGTGGTCAACACCAGCTCCGGCGCGGGCCTGCTGGGCAGCGTCGGCCAGGGCAACTACAGCGCCGCCAAAGCCGGCATCCTCGGCCTCACCATGGTCGCCTCCGCAGAACTGGCCGCCTACGGAGTACGCGTGAACGCCATCGCGCCCACCGCCCGCACCCGCATGACCGAGCAGACGTTCGCCGACACCATGGCCGCCCCGGCGGACGGGGCCTTCGACGCGATGGCCCCGGAGAACGTGTCACCGCTCGTCGTCTGGCTCGGCTCCGCCGCCTCGGCCGGGGTCACCGGCCGCGTCTTCGAGGCGGAGGCCGGCCGCATCACCGTCATGGAGGGCTGGCGGCCGGGACCGACCGCGGACAAGGGAGCCCGCTGGACCCCGGCCGAAGCGGGCGAGACGGCCCGCAAGCTCCTCACCGACGCCCAGCCGCCCGGACCTGTGTACGGGGCACGCTGACCGGGCCTCAGTCCCGGGCCTCAGCCCGGGCCTCAGCCCCGTGCCTCGGGCCCCGTCGCCGTCTCCTCCTCCGCCAGCACCCGCTGAGCCACCCCGAACGCCGCGTTGGCCGCCGGTACACCGCAGTAGACCGCCGTCTGGAGCAGGACCGCGCCGATCTCCTCGGGCGTGAGGCCGTTGCGGCGGGCGGCGCGGACATGCAGGGCCAACTCCGCGAGATGACCATGGGCCACCAGCGCCGTCAGCGTGATCATGCTGCGTTCGCGGTGCGAGAGCGTGGGGTCGGTCCAGATCTCCCCCCACGCGTACCGGGAGATGAAGTCCTGGAAGCGGGCGGTGAACGGCGTGGTGGCGGCCTGCGCGCGGTCGACGTGCGCGTCACCGAGCACCGCGCGGCGCACGGCCGCCCCACCGCCCCCCACCGGACCCGGAGACCCGGTCGAGCCGGCGAAGTGGGCGCGCAGCGCGGCGCTCACGGCAGTGGGGGCGCTCCCGCGGGGTGCCAGATGCGAGGCGCCCCGCGAGTTCCACCAGGGACGCGCCCGGCACCGCGACGGCGATCTCCCGCGCGTGGGCGGGCGGCGTCGCCGGGTCCTCGCGCCCGGCGAGCACCAGCGTGGGCGCGGCGACCGACGCCACGCCGTCCCGCAGGTCGTACGCGGCCAAAGCGTCGCAGCACGCTGCGTACGCGCCCGGATCGGCGGCCGCGTGGTCGGCCACCAGGGCGGGAACCGTGAACCCGGGCGTGAACCAGCGCCGCGGCGCCGACTCCGCTAGCGCCGCCAGGCCCTCGCGGCGCACGGTCGCGGCCCGCTCACGCCACGGCTCCGCGCCGCCGAAGTGCAGCGACGTACAGACGCGGCGCGGCTCGTCACGCGCTCCGGGTGGTGGGCCGCGAGATGCAGTCCGACGGCACCGCCGAGCGAGACACCCGCGTACGCGAAGCGGTCGATGCCGAGGGTGTCGGCGAGCGCGAGGACGAGTGCGGCGAGATCGGCGTCCGTGGCGCCGGGCCCGATCAGCTCCGCGGGGGACCGGCCGTGGCCGGGCAGATCCCAGCGCACCACTCGGTGGACGGTGGCCAGTTCCGGCGCGACGGCGTCCCACAGGGCGGTCGACGTGCCGAGGGACGGCCCGAGGAGGAGCGCAGGAGCGCTGCCCGGCCCCTCGATGGTGTGGTGCGGCAGCCTGCCGTTCGGGAGGGTCGTCAACGTCGCTCCAGGGCGCGGTCGGTGAGGGTGCCGGCGGAGCCGGTGTAGCGGGTGGGGTCGGTGAGTTCGGAGAGGCGGGCGGGATCACAGAGGGTGGCGAGGGCGGCGAGATCGACCCCCTCCGGGGCGACCCCCTCCGGGGCAGCCTCCTCCGGGTTGGCCTCCTCCGGGTTGGCCTCCTCCGGGGCGACCCCCTCCGGGGCGGCCTCCTCGGACAAGCTCTCCCCGAAGTCGGCCAGGATCTCCCCGAGGACCTCCGCGAGCGTGCGCCCCTCGACGCGCGTACGCCGTGCCGCCTCACTCAGCAGCCGCTTCGCGCGGGCCCGGCCGAGCAGCGGGGTGAACACGGCGACGAGCCGTTCGGACACGATCAACCCGCCCGTCAGGTCGAGGTGTTCGCGCATGACGTCGGGGTGGACGCGCAGCCCTTCGGCCATCTCGGCCGCGTCACGGGCGGCGCCGCCGGCCAGGCGAGCTGGTCGCGCAGCGGTTCCCACTCGGCGTGCCAGGCGCCCGCGGGCCGTTCGTCCTCGGCGGCGAGGGAACCGAGGAGGGTGGCCGCGAGGGCGGGCGCGCGGCGCGCGGCGGCGGTGATGAGCGTGGCGCGGACCGGGTTCGCCTTGTGGGGCATGGCGGACGAACCCCCGCCGGAGCCCTCGGACAGCTCGCCGATCTCCGTCCGGGAGAGCGTCGCCACGTCCACCGCGGCCTTGCCGAGGGCCCCGGCCGTGAAGGCGAGGGCGGCCGCGAGGTCGGCGACGGGCGTACGCAGGGTGTGCCAGGGCAACAGCGGCTCGACGAGCGCCAGCTCACGCGCGAAGGCCGCCACGAGCCCTGGCACGCCTCGCTCGCCGAGCCCGCCCGGTCCCCCGCCCCCGTACGCCTGGAACGCCGCCAGCGTCCCGGCCGCCCCGCCCAGTTGCACCGGCAGCGCCGCCCGTGCCCCCGCGACCCGTTCGCGCGCATCGAGCACCAGCGAGCGCCACCCCGCGGCCTTCAGCCCGAACGTCGTCGGCACCGCGTGCTGTGTCAGTGTGCGGCCCGGCAGCACCGTGTCCCGGTGGCGCGACGCGAGGCGGGCCAGGGCGCGTTCGGTGCGGGACAGGTCCGTGAGGAGCGGGTCCAGCGTGCGCTCGGCGACCAGCATCAGCGCGGTGTCGAGGATGTCCTGGCTCGTCGCACCCCGGTGGACGTAGGGCGCCGCGTCGGCGGGCACCGCTGCCGTGAGGTCGGCCACCAGGGGGATGACCGGGTTGCCGCCCTCCCGCGCGCGGAGGGCGATGCCGCGCGCGTCGAAGCGGGTCGCGTCCGCGGCCGCCCGCGTGACCGCCGCGGCGGCCTCCGAGGGGGCGAGGCCCACGGCGGCCTGGGCGCGGGTCAGCGCCGCCTCGGCGTCCAGCAGGGCCTGGAGGAAGGCGAGGTCACCGGTCGACTCCTCGGCGGCGGAACCCGCCCATCCGGGAGAGAACAGGCCGCTCACGCGAACTCCAGGAAGACCGTCTCGTCCGCCCCTTGGAGCCGGATGTCGAAGCGGTACGTGCGCGGGGCCTCGCTCCGGGCGATCAGCGTGGCGCGCCGGTCGGCGTCCAGCGAGCCGAGCAGCGCGTACCCCGGGCTCCTCCACCAGGTACGCGCGCGTGTAGAGGTGATGCAGCAGCCCGCGCGCGAAGACGGCGAGCGAGATGTACGAGACACCGCCCGGCGGCAGCGTCCGCACCGCCCAGTGGCCGTCCGCGTCGGTCGGGACCCGGCCGAAGCCGGTGAACGCGACACCGTCGCGCCCGACGGCCGCCCCGTCACGGGGTCGTGCCGCAGCGATCCGGGGGGCGCCCGCGCGCGAGCAGTCAGGAGCGGGCTGCCAGGTTTCGATCAGGGCGTCGGGGACGGGCTGCCCCGCGCCGTCGTACACGTACCCGTGCAGCGTGATGGTGTCCGGGTGACCCACGGGCGCGACCTCACCGCCGCGCGGGAAGGGCAGCGCGTAGCCGTAGAAGGGCCCGACGGTCTGGGAGGGCGTGGGGAGCGGGTTGGCGGCGGACGCGGACATCAGCTGGGATCGCCTTCTTCGAAGAGGGTCGCGGACGGGCCGTCCAGGACGATGTCCCAGCGGTAGCCGAGCGACCACTCGGGGACGGACAGGGCGTGGTCGTAGGCGCAGACGAGGCGCCGCCGCGCGGACTCGTCGGTCACCGAGCGCAGCACGGGGTCGTACGGGAAGAGGGGGTCCCCGGGGAAGTACATCTGGGTGACCAGGCGCTGGGTGAAGGCCGTGCCGAAGAGCGAGAAGTGGAGGTGCGCCGGACGCCAGGCGTTGACGTGGTTGCGCCACGGATAGGCGCCCGGCTTGATGGTCGTGAAGGAGTACGTTCCCGCGTCGTCGGTCAGACAGCGGCCGAAGCCCGTGAAGTTCGGGTCCAGGGGCGCCGGGTGCTGGTCCAGCTGATGGGCGTACCGCCCGGACGCGTTGGCCTGCCACAGCTCGACCAGCTGGCCGCGCACGGGCCGCCCCCGGCGGTCCAGGACGCGCCCGGTGACGGTGATGCGCTCACCGAGCGGCTCGCCCTGGTGCCGGCGCGTCAGATCCCGGTCCAGGGCGGTGACGTCGGTGACGCCGAACACGGGACCGGTCAGCTCCACCGCCTCGGGGTCGCGCAGCGGGACCAGTGGCTGCTTCGGGTGGCGGAAGTGGCTGCTGCGGTAGGGCGGGTAGTCGCGCGGCGGGTGGTGCCCGCCGCCCGGCGCCGCCGCAGCGCCTTCGCGATCTCGGTGTCCACCGCGTCCTGGCTGAGGCCGTCGGGCAACGGCGCGGCGGGCTGTGAGGGGAAGGAGGCGGCCGACGGGGAAGAGGGCGTGGAAGGGGAGGAGGTGGTCGTGGTCATGGTGTCCTGCGTCTCCGAGGTCGAGGTCGGCGTTCCCGTGGTCATGACGTGAAGCCCGCCGATGGGCGGATCTCGGCGGAGGTCCGCGCGACGACCTCCTCCACCGTGCACCCCGGCGCCAACTCGGCCAGCTCCAGGCCGCGTTCCGTGACATCGAGGACGCAGAGGTCGGTGATGACCCGGTCGACGCATCCCTTGCCCGTCAGCGGCAGACCGCACTCCTCGACGATCTTCGCGGTGCCGTCCTTGGCGGTGTGCGTCATGACGACGATGACGGTACGGGCGCCGTGCACCAGGTCCATCGCCCCGCCGATGCCGGTGATCATCTTGCCGGGGACCGCCCAGTTGGCGAGGTCCCCGCGCGCGGAGACCTGCATCGCGCCGAGCACGGCCACATCGATGTGGCCGCCGCGGATCATCCCGAAGGAGAGCGCCGAGTCGAAGAAGGAGGCGCCCGGCAGCACGGTCACGGTCTCCTTGCCCGCGTTGATCAGGTCGGGGTCGACCTCGTCCTCCGTCGGGTAGGGGCCCACCCCGAGGATGCCGTTCTCGGACTCCAGGACCACTTCGACGCCGGGCGGGAGGTGGTTCGGGATCAGCGTGGGTAGGCCGATGCCCAGGTTCACGTACTGCCCGTCGCGCAGTTCGCGCGCGGCGCGGGCCGCCATCTGTCCGCGGGTCCAGGGCATCAGCCGCTCACCGTCCGCTTCTCGATCCGCTTGTCCGCCGCCTGGTCCGGGGTGAGCGCGACCACGCGCTGCACGAAGACGCCGGGCAGATGCACCGCGTCCGGGTCGATCTCGCCGGGCTCCACCAGCTCCTCCACCTCCGCGACGGCGACGCGCCCCGCCATCGCCGCGAGCGGGTTGAAGTTCCGGGAGGACCTGCGGAAGACGAGGTTGCCGTGCCGGTCGCCCCTGGCCGCCCGCACCAGCGCGAAGTCGGTGCGGATGCCGTGCTCCAGGACGTAGGGGGTGCCGTCGAACTCGCGTACCTCCTTGGGCGGCGAGGCGAGCGCGACGCCGCCCTCCCCGTCGTAGCGCCACGGCAGCCCGCCCTCGGCGACCTGCGTGCCGACCCCGGCGGGGGTGTAGAACGCCGGGATGCCGGCCCCGCCCGCCCGCAGCCGCTCGGCCAGCGTGCCCTGCGGGATCATCTCGACCTCCAGTTCGCCGCCCAGGTACTGGCCGGGCGAACTCCTTGTTGGCGCCGATGTAGGAGCCGGTCACGCGGGCGATGCGCCCGGCCGACAGGAGCACCGCGAGGCCGGAGTCCAGCGCGCCGCAGTTGTTGGACACCACGCGCAGGTCCGAGGCCCCGGACGCGTGCAGCGCCCGTATCAGCTCGTTCGGCACGCCGCTCAGACCGAAGCCGCCGACCGCGAGCGACGCCCCGTCCCGGACATCGGCCACCGCCTCGGCGGCCGTGGCCACCACCTTGTCCATCCGCACGCCCCCTCTCTTGCCGGCCCGGATCAACGCACAGCAATTAATCAGGGCACTGAGTATTTCTGCGAGGGTAGGGGTCGCCTCAACTCCCTGGCAAGAGCGGGCAGCACAGGGAATCGGGAGCGGGTATCGTTCAGTACACCGACGAAAACCGCCGGAAAATCCGGTGCGCCGGTGCACCGGAGAAGCGGAGGAACCCATGGCCGCGGTGGACCTCGCCACCCATCCCGGGCACCTGGCCCGGCGGCTCCAGCAGGCGCACCACCTCCTGTGGAACACGATGGTCTCCGAGGAGATCACCTCACCGCAGTTCGCGGTCCTCAACGCCCTCGTCGCCGAGCCCGGCCTCGACCAGCGCACCGTGGGGGAGCGGGTGGGCCTCGACCGGTCCACCGTCGCCGAGGTCATCGGCCGGCTGATCCGCCGCGAGCTGCTCGACAAGGTCCGCGACCCGCAGGACGGCCGCCGCTACCTGCTGCGCCTCACCGACGAGGGCAGGAACACGCACCGCAGGCTGACCGTGCGCACCGCCCGGATGAACCAGGTGTTCCTCGCCCCGCTCTCCACCGAGGAACAGAGCCTCTTCTTCGACCTGACCCAGCGGGTCGCGGACGCCGCGGAGAGCCTGCGCGACCCCGGTCAGCCGCCGGGGGCGCCCCGGTCCTGAGCGCCCGTCACGGCTGCGCGTACACCACCCACACCTGCCCCTTGGCGAACGGCAGCAGCCTGCCGTCGGGCGTCGTGAAGTGGGTGCCGTCCTCGGCCGACGCGCGCTTCCACCGCGCGTCATAGGCGTGCCCGTCCCGCAGGACGCGCGCACCGCCCTCGCCGACGGTCTCGGTGAACGGCGAGACGTTGCCCGAACGGTCGTGGAACTGGGACGGCCGCACCTTCGTGTACTGCACGACGACCGTCGACGCGGCCAGCTCCTTGCCCGCGGAGGTCCGCGCCCGCTCGCCGTCCATGGTGATGCGCCAGCGGCCCTCGTACTCCACCCAGTCGAACGCGAAGCGCGCCGACGGGAAGCGGATCGTCCGGTGCGTCTCCGGAGTGCCGCCGGTCGGCCGCGGCCCGAACCGGAACCCGGTGCTCTCCAGGGCGCTCGCCTGCGGGGCCACCTTCAGGGCGCCGGGGCGTACGAAGAGATCGTGCGGCGCCGCCCTGGCGTCGTCCCGGTAGTAGACGTCCTCAGCCGCCTTCTCCGGCGGCACGGCCCGCAGGGGCGCTCCCGCGATCAGCGGGAGCAGCTTCGACTGCGCCCCGGAGAACGCGAGCACCGGCGTGTCGAACTGGCGCAGGAGTTCGAGATCCGTCTCGCGCGCGCTGCGGACCGGCCCGACCGCGGCCGCAGCCGCGACGCGTACACGCCCATCAGGCGGCTCAGCCCCGCCTCCACCTGTTCGACGTACACGACGTCGGCGGTGTCCAGGCCCGTCTGCGGACGTGCCTGAGGGACGTTGTCGATCTTCACGGCGAGCGCGACACCGCCCCCGGGACTCCTCCCGGGGCCGCCACCGGGGGCGCCTGCGGGGCCGCTCGCAGGCGGCTCCTTCTTGTCGGTCTCCACCGTGCAGCCGACCGCCAGGGCGGCCAGCATCACCGCCCCCAGTCCCGCACGCGTCCGCGTCCACCGTCTTCTCATGCATACGTCATACCTCGTACACCCCCGCGATCAGCCCACATCGAGCGCGTTGCGCAGGCCGAGTCGGTAGCGGGTGCGGTCGTGGCGCTTGGCGAGTTCCACGGCCGGGGCGCGGTACAGCGGCCGCACCGTGCACGGCTTCTGGTCCGAACCCACCCGCGCCAACAGCGCGTTGACCGCCTGGCGGGCCGAGGCGTTGGCGCCCTCCATGGTCGCGAGGTCGATGTCCACGGAGACGTAGTCGCCGGAGAGGAAGAGATTGGGGATCTTCGTCGCGGCCGAGGGGCGGTTGTGGAGTGTGCCGACCGGGTGAATGAGGAGTTCGTCGTCGTTCGTCGGGTTGGGTGTGCCGAGGCCGTCGACGCCCGGGTCGAGGAACCACGAGTGCAGTTTGCCGTCTTTCAGCACTGTCTTCCCGGTGTCGTTCAGCGCCGCCTTGAGCTGCGCCCACACCTCCTTGGCGACCTCGTCGCGGGTGCACTGCTTGGCCGTCTTGCCGTACAGGATGCCCGGCTTGTCCCACTCGGAGATGTCCACCGACAGGCACTCGACCGCCACCCCGTCGCCGTAGTCGGCCGGGAAATCGCGCTCCGGCCAGTGGCCCGCCTGCGCGATGCCGGTCAGCGACCAGGGCGAGTCGATGCAGTTGAAGTGGCCCTTCACGAGGGGCGGACGCTCGGTCAGATAGAACTGGATGCCCGTCATCCAGTCCGTCTGCAGCTTGTCGCAGCGCGCCAGCTGCGGGTCGGCCGCCTTCATCGCGGCGCTCCACGTCCTGCGCGCGTGCTCCACCGGCATGGCCTGCACGTAGTGGTCGGCGGTGATGTCACGCCGTACGCCGTCCGGGTCCTCGACGACGGTCTTGGTGACACGCCCGCCGCCGTACGCCAGCTCGCGCACCGTCCAGCCGACGCGGAACTCGACGCCGAGCGACTTCAGATGCGTCACCCAGGGATCGATCCAGGCCTCGTTCGTGGGCGCGTTCAGGAGCCGGTCCGGCGGGCCGTCCGCGCCCTGGCCGAGCGCGTTGAAGACGAAGGCCTCGCCGAGGGTGCCGACCGTGCGGGTGCTCGCCTCCTCGGCCTTCGTCGCGACGATGTTGCGGGTGACGCCGATCGCGAGGATGCGCTGGTAGTCCTTGGACATCTTCTCGGCGCGCACGAAGTCCCACCACGGCGTCGACTCCCACTCGTCGTCGCGGCGCTCGTCGCAGCTGGTGAGGAAGACCAGGGCGCGGTTCACGAAGTACGCGACCTCGTGCGTCGGCAGGTTGAAGGCCGTGTCGAGCAGCGCGGTCAGCGCGCGGGCGATGTCGTCGAGGCTCAGCCGCTCGGGCCGACTGCCCGGCCACGGGATCGGCATCCGCAGATCCTCGCGGCCGGTGCGCGCGAACGACATCTCGCGCGGCGCGACGAGGTTGTCCCACACCCCGTTGGCGTTGCCGGGGAAGGGGATGCGGCGCATGGTGTCCGGGAGGTTGTGGTAGATCCCCGGGATGAAGCGGAAGCCGTGCTCTCCGGGCAGCGGTCTGCGGTTGCCCTTGGCGCTGTCCGGCACGTCCATGCTGCGGGCCTTGCCGCCGAGCGCCCGGCGTTCGTAGACCGTGACGGCGAAGCCCCGCTCGGCCAGTTCGTGGGCGGCCGTCAGCCCCGCGACGCCGCCGCCGAGTACGCCGGACTGCTTCGCCCGTGGTGCTCCCGGCGCGGCGGCGGCGGGGCGCGCGGCCACTCCCACTCCCAGCGCGGCCGCCCGCCGACCGCGGCGCCCCCGAGACGAACCCCCGCCGCGTGCTTCCCTCGGCATGACTGTGCCCCATGCGCCTGCCCCCTTACCGTCGGTAACTGACGTGTCAGGCGCAGGAGCATACGGTCACGGGCGGTGGGGCGGAAGGTACGGGGGAGCGGCTTCACACAATGGCGTGATTGCGGTGGCGGGCGGTGTGCCGACGTACGGTGTGCCGGCTGCTGCCGTGGTGATCAGCGCCGGAGGGGCCTGCGCAGCCGCTGGAAGGGGCCGCGGGGCAGGGAGGGGGCCAGGCCCGGGGGAGGCGTGGGCGCGACGCGGGGCACGAGGGTGCGGCCGCCCTCGGTCTCCAGGTGGCAGACGGGACCG
This sequence comes from Streptomyces huasconensis, assembly GCA_004010275.1. Taxonomy (GTDB): domain Bacteria; phylum Actinomycetota; class Actinomycetes; order Streptomycetales; family Streptomycetaceae; genus Streptomyces; species Streptomyces huasconensis. Next base: position 16,980 of record RBWT01000028.1, on the reverse strand, counting down.
CCGTCGGCCGCGGCGGCCCACTCGACCCTTAGAGTGCACGGTCGTGGCGCGTCGCCCGGCAGCTCGGCCGTCAGCGCCGTGACGCCGTGGCGGCGCTTCTGGCAGGTGGCCACGACCTTGCCGTCGACCAGGACCTCGACCGGGTCCCGTGCGCGACCGACACACACCGTGATCGAATGCCCGTCACGGTCGAGGTGAAAGCGGGAGTCGTGCGACACGGGCCACCTCCCCGTCCCTGCCGTCGGCGGCGTCAGTGCCGCACCCGGCCGGACTTCCTCTCCCAGCCGCTGCGGGTCCAGGCGATGTACGCGCCCTCCGGGACGTACTCCGCGCAGTCCGGGTTGCGGCATGGCCCCGCCGTCCAGACCGGGACATAGACACCGAGGCTCTTGTGGCGCTCCACCACGGTGTCGACAGGTCGCTTGCACGCGCCGCAGACATGCTCCGACGCGCTCGTCCGGTGTTTCCGCTCGCCGTTCATAGCACCACTTTACTGTCGCTTGGTGTTTTTTAATACTCTTTTGCAGTTCATTTCCGGCATATCGCCGCTACGAGGGAGGCTGGGGCCGTAGCAGACTGAGGGCCACGGAGACGGCCAGCACGACGCAGATGACGGCGAGGCTGACCAGCGAGGGAATCTCGGGGACGGCGCTGCTGATCGTCTTGTGCGAGGCCTGGAGGACGAGCTTGACGCCGATGAAGGCCAGGATGAGGGCCAGGCCCTTGCTGAGGTAGTGGAAGCGGTCGAGCAGCCCGGCGAGCATGAAGAAGAGGGCCCGCAGGCCGAGGATGGCGAACGCGTTGCTGGTGTAGACGATGAAGGCGTCGCTGCTGACGGCCAGCACCGCGGGCACGCTGTCCACGGCGAAGACGAGGTCGGCGGCCTCGATCGCGGCGACGACGGCCAGGAGCGGGGTCGCGACGCGTTTCCCGGCCTCTTTCACGAAGAAGTGCGTGCCGGCGTACTCGTCGCGGACGGGCACCACTTTGCGCAGCAGGCGTACGGCGATGCTCTTGCCCGGGTCGAAACTGTCCTCCTCCTCTTTGAGGATCTTGTAGGTGCTGTAGAAGAGGATGAGCGCGAAGACGAAGAGCACGGCCGTGAAGCGGCTGACCACGGCCACGCCCGCGGCGAGGAAGATGCCGCGGAAGACCAGGGCGCCGAGCACGCCGAAGAACAGCACCCGGTGCTGATAGGCGCGCGGCACCCGGAAGTAGCCGAAGATCAGCGCGAAGACGAAGAGGTTGTCGACCGACAGGCTCTTCTCCAGCAGCCACGCGGTGGTGTACTCCACTCCGGCGCTCGTCCCGACCACGAGGAAGACGAGGGCGCCGAAGGCGATGGCCAGTCCGACCCAGACCGCGCTCCAGGCGGCGGCTTCCCGGAACCCGATGACGTGGGCGTGCCGGTGCGCGAGCAAGTCGACCGCCAAGGACACCAGTACGGTGACGACGAAGACCATCCATAGCCAGAACGGCACACTGTGCACGGCCTCGACCCCCTGGGTGCGGCGAACCGGTCATCACTTCCGAGTGTGCGGTGCGTGGCCGCGGCTGTCCTGCCGACAGCGCTGCACCGCGGGCGGCGCTCAGCCCGGCGGCGGCCCCAGAACGTCCGTGAGTGAGTACCGCACCGGCTCCTCCAACTGGGCATACGTGCAGCTCCGCGGGTCCCGGTCGGGCCGCCACGTGCGGAACCGCGCCGTGTGGCGGAAGCGCTGCCCGTTCTCCATGTGGTCGTACGCCACTTCGCAGACCCACTCCGGGCGCACCGGCACCCACGACAGATCCTTCTTGCCCGACCAGCGGCTCGGCGCGCCCGGCAGCCGTGCCGTCTCGTGCGCCGCCTCGTCCGCCCAGGCGGCCCACGGGTGCCCCTCCGCGGACGCCATCAGCAGCGGCTCCAGCTCCTCGATCAGCTCCGCCCGCCGCTTCATGGAGAAGGCCGCGGCGACGCCGACGTGCTGGAGGGCGCCCCCGTCGTCGTACAGGCCGAGGAGGAGGGAGCCGACGATCGGGCCACTCTTGTGGAGGCGGTAGCCCGCGACCACGCAGTCCGCGGTGCGCTCGTGCTTGACCTTGAACATGACACGCTCGTCCTGGCGGTAGAGCAGGTCCAGCGGCTTCGCGATGACGCCGTCCAGGCCCGCGCCCTCGAACTGCTCGAACCAGCGTCGCGCCACCGCCGTGTCGGTCGTCGCCGGAGCGACATGGACGGGCGGAGTCACCCCGGACAGTGCCGTCACCAGCTGCTCGCGGCGTTCCGTCATGCGTGTCGCGGTGAGCGACTCCTCCCCGAGGGCGAGCAGGTCGAAGGCGACGAACGAGGCGGGCGTGCGCTCGGCGAGCGTCGCGACGCGCGAGGCCGCCGGGTGGATGCGCTCCGTGAGCGCGTCGAAGTCCAGCCGCCCGTCCCTGGCGATCACGATCTCGCCGTCCATCACGCAGCGCGGCGGCAGCCGCTCCCGCAGCGCCGTCGCCAGCTCGGGGAAGTAGCGGGTGAGGGGCTTGCCCGTACGGCTGCCGATCTCGACCTCGTCGCCGTCACGGAAGACGATCGCGCGGAAGCCGTCCCACTTGGCCTCGTACTGCATGCCCGGCGGGATCTTCGCCACGGGCTTGGCGAGCATGGGCTTCACGGGCGGCATCACCGGCAGATCCATACTCCGATTCTGCGGTGATTCACGGCATACCGCCCGGTGTGCGCCGCGTGTCCGGCCCGCTTAGCGTGGCTCCATGGGTGAAACCAAGGGCAAGAGCGCGGCCGTGGAGATCGACACGGGGGAGCGGACGGTCCGCCTGTCCAGCCCCGACCGGGTCGTCTTTCCCGAGCGCGGTTACACCAAGCTGGACCTCGCCCAGTACTTCCTGGCCGTCGGCCCCGGCATCCTGCGCGCGCTCCGGAACCGCCCCACCACCTTGCAGCGCTATCCGGACGGCGCGGCCGGGGAGTTCTTCTACCAGAAGCGGGCGCCGAAGAACCACCCCGAGTGGATTCCCACCGCCACCATCACCTTCCCCAGCGGCCGCACCGCCGACGAGATGTGCCCCACGGAGGTGGCCGCCGTCATCTGGGCGGCCCAGTACAACACGCTCACCTTCCACCCCTGGCCGGTACGCCGCGACGACATCGACCACCCCGACGAACTCCGCATCGACCTCGACCCGCAGCCCGGCACCGACTACGCCGACGCGGTGCGCGCCGCCCACGAACTCCGAGCCGTGCTGGACGAGTTCGGCGGCCTGGTCGGCTGGCCCAAGACCTCCGGCGGGCGCGGCCTGCACGTCTTCGTGCCCATCGAACCGCGCTGGACCTTCACGCAGGTGCGGCGGGCCGCGATCGCCTGCGGGCGCGAGTTGGAGCGGCGCATGCCGGATCAGGTCACCACGGCGTGGTGGAAGGAGGAGCGCGGCGAACGGATCTTCGTCGACTACAACCAGACCGCCCGGGACCGCACCATCGCCTCCGCCTACTCGGTACGGGCCCGCCCGCACGCCCCCGTCTCGGCTCCCCTGCGGTGGGACGAGGTCGAGGACGCCCGCCCCGAGGACTTCGACCTCGCCACCATGCCGGGCCGCTTCGCCGAGGTCGGAGACCTCCACGCGGGCATGGAGGAGCGGGCCCACTCCCTCGAAGCCCTCCTCGAACTCGCCACCAAGGACGAGCACGACCACGGCCTCGGCGACCTGCCCTACCCCCCGGAGTACCCGAAGATGCCGGGCGAGCCGAAACGCGTCCAGCCGAGCCGCGCGAAGCACGAGGAGTGACACGCCGCTCGCCCGCGCCGGCCGACGGCCGAGTCAGATGGGGTACGCCGTGTGGATGTTGCCGTCACGGATGACCACCTCCACCTCGTTCGTCACCCGGCCACTGCCGGTTGTACTTGCCGGCCTTCTCCACCCAGGAATCGGCGGAGGGAGCCGGGACTTGGCGCTGCTCAGGTCCGCCTGGGCCTCGCGGCCCTTGACCAGGGCCGTGTCGGCCAGCGCCTGGGCGCGCTCCAGTTCGGGCCAGTACGCGGCCAGGGCGTCGCCCGCCATCCCCTTGATGTCGCGCAGGACTCTGCCGACGTCGTCGGAGAAGTCGTGCAGGTTCTTCGACAGGTACTGAACCGCCGTCACCAGGCAAAAGCGCCCGGGGAATCCCGGACGCGCCCGGCTCGTAGGCTCCCGGTGTGAGCGATGACCAGATAATCCCGACCGACCCGGCGGAGCTGAGGAAGCCGGCCGAGTGCCGACCGGAGCGGGTGCGGGGACTCGCCGCGGAGCTGGCCGCGGGTCGGTGCCTCCCGGAGCTCGAACCGCTCTTCGTCGCATGGCCGCACAGCGCCACCGGCCCGGAGGCCGAGCTGCGGGCCTGCGTCCTCGGCGAACTGTCGCTGCGGGGAGGGCCGTGGCGGCAGCTGCGGCCGCGCTCGCCGCGTACGCCGAGGCGGCTGCGGGAGGCCGGACACCCGCTGGCCCGGCTCCCGGAGACGCGGCTCGACATCGAGCACCGCTTCGGGGCACGGACGCGCGGCGCCGGACCCGTGCGGTCGGCGGGCCGGCTGCGGGCGCGCTTCCCGGAGGTACCGGACTCCGAGAGCGGCGCGGCGGCCGGACGCACCGCGCGGGAGGCGCCGGACGCGGCTCGCTCACGGGCGGCCGCCGGGGCGTTCACCGCCGGCGGCTGGGCGTGCGCACCGGAGGCCCGGTTCTTCACGCTGCCGCAGGCGCTGGCCGCCGACGACTTCGGGATGTCGTTCCTCAAGGAGCTGCCGCTCGACTGTCTGGCGGGGGAGGTGGGCCCGGGCGGGCTGCCGGCCTGTGTCACGGCGGCGGACGACGCGCTCAACGAGCTGTACTCGGCGGCGGCGTCGGCGGCGTCAACGGCCACCCCCTCCACGGCGCCTACGCCCGGCTCCACGCCTGGCAGGGGCTGTACGCCCTGCTGGACCTGCCGGCGGAGACACCGTTCCTGGAGGCCGTGCGGTACGCGGCCGGGTGCCGGTGGCTGCGCTTCATGGCGTTCACGCGGTGGTTCCGGCAGGACACGGCCGACGTGGGCCTCGCGGTGCTCGATCCGTCCGGCACCCGCGTGTCGGTGCTGGCGGCCACGGACACCGACGACTAGGCCCCTCACCGGCACCCACCGCGCGCGACGGCGCCCCCGCCCCGTGCGGGGGCGAGGGCGCGACGCGGAACGTCAGGGGCTCGGCTACAGCTCCTTGATCCGGATGTCGCGGTACGACACCACGTCCGTCACGCCGTGGACCTGGAGCCCGAGGTAACCGGACGCGTAACGGCGCCCGTCCGTGCCCGGGTCGTCGGCGCGCGGCGGCGTGAACTCCTGGCCGCCGGTGTTGTCGAACTCGTTGATCAGAACGCCGTTGCGGTAGACCGCGTAGTGCTGGTCCACCACGCGGATCTCGTAGTCGTTCCAGGTGCCCTTCGGCGTGACCCCGGCACCGGCCAGGCCCACCCGGTCGAAGCCGTAGATCGACCCCGTCTTGTACATGTCGCCGTCAGGCCGGTCGTGGACCTGCACCTCATGCCCGTACTTGATGGCGACCCACTCCGGACGAGACTCCTCCGGATGGTCGTGGACCTGCGGGAAGCGCACGAAGACACCGGAGTTGGTGTTGGCGTTGCCCGGCGCGTCGTCCCGCCACTGGAGCTTCAGCGAGAAGTCGCCGTACTTCCGCTCCGGGAACCAGAGCATGCCCATGCCCTGGACCGTGGTGGAGCTGGTGAGGGTGCCGTCGGCGTTGAGCCCGAACCTGCCGCCGCCCACCTGCTCCCACTGGGCGAAGGACTCCCTCGTGCCGTCGAAGATCTTCCGGTAGCCGTCCGTCTGGCCCGGCTTGCCGATGCCGGACTGCTTGGCGGCGCGGTTGATCTTGTTGTACTCGCGCTGGTCGATCTCGCCTGCTTTAAAAAGCCTGTCGGTAACGGCCTTGACGTGCTTCAGGAAGAGCGCGTGCGAGGTCCACTCCTTCTCGTCCTCGATCAGCTCGCCGATGCGGCAGCGGTTGTTCGTGACACGGTTGGGGACGCCCGTGTCGACCGTACCCACGATCACCGTCAACCGCTCGTCGAACTCCGGGCAGTTGGGCGCCGGAACACCGCCACCCTCGGAGACGGTGAAGGAGACCGTCTTCGCCTCGGCCGTGTTGCCCGCCTTGTCGCTCGCCCGGTACGCCACGCTGTGCCGCCCCACGCGGTCGACGACGACCGGTGCCTCGTACGCCAGATACGGGCCGCCGTCCAAGGAGTACTCGGTCCTCGCCACCCCCGAACCGGCGTCGCTCGCGGTGACCGTCACCCTCGCCCTGCCGAGGTAGGCACCGTCCGAGTCCTTCTCGCCCTCGACCTTCGCCGACGTCTCCGGAGGCGTCCTGTCCTCGACCGGAGGCGCGACCACGGTGAACTCCACGGACTTCTCGGCCGCCTGGTTCCCCGCCTTGTCGGCGGCGCGGTAACGGACCTTGTGGGTGCCCGTCTCGTGGACCATGACGGGGGCGGTGTACGCCTTCCAGGCGCCGCCGTCGCCGATCGCATACTCGATGCTGTTGACACCGGAGCCGGAGTCGGACGCCGTCACCGTGACCGTGGCCATCGAGACGTACTGCCCCTGGTCGTTCTTCTCGCCGGACACCGTGGCCGACGTCTCCGGAGGCGTCTTGTCGTCGGTGGACGGCGCGACGACCGTGAAGTCGACCGCCTTCTCCGCCGCCGCGTTGCCCGCCTTGTCGAAGGCCCGGTAACGGATCTTGTGGGTGCCGACCTGGTTCACGACCACGGGCGCGGTGTACGGCTGCCAGGCGCCCGACGCACCGACCGCGTACTCGATCCGGTCGACGCCCGAACCCTCGTCGGTCGCGCTCACCGCCACCGAGGCCGAACCGACGTACGCACCATCGGCGTTGGTCTGCCCCTCCACCTTCGCCGACGTCTGCGGAGCCGTCGTGTCCTCGCCGCCGCCCTCGGTCACCACCAGGATGCCCTGCATCGCCCCGTGGCCCGGGATCGTGCAGTAGTAGCGGTAGCGGCCGGGGGTGAGCGTGACCTCGGCCGTGTGCCTGCCGCCCTGGTCGTCGTTGGGGTTGGCCAGGATGTTCAACGGGACGTCGTTGTTGTACTCCGGGTCGGAGACGTCGAACGTCAGCGTGTGCGGCATGCCCGTCGTGTTGCCGGTCGCCTCACTGTTCTCGAAGACGATCGTCGTCGGCCCCGCCACCGCCGTGGTCGGCGCCGACCTGTACTTGTTGATGTCGTTGTCGGCCGTCCAGGTCAGCGTCTGGGCCGCCGCCATCCCGGTGTCGTCGCCGCGTGCCGTGGCCGCCGTCGACGTCAGGCCGAGCACCATGAGCAGCGACGCGAGCAGCGCTGTGCACAGTCTTCGCTTCCGTACGGTCCGTCCGGTTCGTGCCGTCGGGGAACGCCTCATCCCGCCCTCCTCGCCAGATCACCGGCGGCCGGGGTCGGCCCGCCGCCCTTGTAGGTCACGCGCCACAGCGCGGACTTGGAGTCCGAGGTGAAGAAGCCGCGGCCGTAGTCCAGGACGTACAGGGAGCCGTCCGGCGCGAACTTCCAGTCCATGAGGTTCCTGATGCCGTCGTTGCCGACCGGGATGATCTTCTTCAGCGATTCGGCGTGCACCGGCAGACCGCCGTCGCCGACCGTCTTCGGGTCGGTGAGCACCGCGTGCCGCGGCTGGTCGCCGTCGTAGAAGTCGCCGACGAACCACTTGCCGTCCCAGTACGAAGGCCACGCGTCGGCGCTCGCGCTCGCCGCGTCATGGCGGTACACCGGGCCGTTCATCGTGGCCTGGCCGCCGCCCTTGAGCCAGGGCAGAAGCTGCTTCTGCTCCTCCGTCCGGTAGCTCGGCACGCCGTTCGCGTCGCGCGGGTAGTCGATGCCGCCGCCCTGCGGTGAGTACCAGATGTTGTTCGGCTCGGCCGGCGGGATGTTCACCAGGCCGTCGTTGTTGGGCGACTCGTTCTTCAGGTTGTCGCAGTCGTACCAGCCGAGCGGCTTCGACGGGTCCGGCAGGTTGCGGTCCCGGTAGGGCTGGTTGTTGCCCATGCAGTACGGCCAGCCGCGGTTGGAGGCGTGCGTGATCGCGGCGAACGTGTCGTACTTCGCCGGGCCCCACGTCGTCGACGGCGCGGACGCGTCCGGGCCGACCCATCCCGCGTACAGCGTGTCGGTCTTCTTGTCGATGGAGATGCGCGCCGGGTTCCTGACGCCCATCACATAGATCTCGCCGCGCGTCTTGCCGCCGCCCTCGTCCTGCTCCTTGCCGGTGAAGAGGTTCCCTTCGGGGAGGGTGTACGTCCCGTCGGGCTCCGGGTGGATGCGCAGGATCTTGCCGTTGAGGTTGTTGGTGTTGCCGGCCGTGCGGCGCGCGTCGGCGAAGGAGACGCCCTTGAAGTTCGGCTCGGGGTTGTTGCCCGAGTAACCGTCCGTGAACCGCGAGGAGTTGTTGTCACCGGTCGCGATGTACAGGTTGCCCTTGGAGTCCCAGGCCATCCCGCCGCCCGAGTGGCAGCAGCTGTGGATCTGCACCGGCCACTTGAGCAACACCTTCTCGCTGCCCATGTCCAGCTTGTTCGTGGCCCGGTCGAGCGCGAAGCGGGAGACGTACCGCTCGGCCATGTGCGTCTCGCGGTTGATCCTCGCGTGCGGTGTGTAGTGCAGGTACACCCACCCGTTCTGCTCGAACTGCGGATCGATCTCGATGCCGAGCAGGCCCTCCTCCACCTTGATCAGCTCGTCGCCGCCGCCCTTGTTGCCGAAGACCGACAGGGCGCCCGCGAGCGTCACCTTCTTGGTCTTCGGGTCGTAGACGTGGATCTCGCCCTTGCCCTTGCCGATGTCCGGGTCGTTCCAGTCGGTGACCACCGGCTGGGAGGAGTCGGCGCCGCCGCGGCCGATGTAGAGGACCCGCCCGTCGGGGGCGGTGACCAGGCCGTGCGGCTCGCCGATCTGGTCGTTGCGGCCCGGCTGGTTGGCTTGAGTAAGGCGCTCCGCCCGGTAGTTGGCGTTGATCGTAGCCTTGCAGTCGGCGCGCGCGATGCGGGTCGTCCACAGCAGGGCGCCGCGCAGATGACCGCGGAAGTCCACTTCGTCGTACGAGGAGACCGTGCCGCCCATGCCGGTGTAGAAGGAGCGTCCGCCGTCGTAGTCGCGGCACCACGAGACCGGGTGGTCCCAGCCGTTCTTGCCGGCGCCTGGCTGGTACGTCGACTCCCGCACGCGAGCGACCGTGTGCACGTCGCCCGAGGGGTTCTTCGTCCAGTTCGGCCACCGGTCGGACCGCTTCCACTGGAGCGGCAGACTCTTGGTCGCCGGGTGCTCGCGGTCGCCGACCTCGACGGTCGCCCGCTGGACGTTCGCCGGGCTCGCGTCGGCCGGACGGGCGCCGATCAGGCCGGTGAACCAGGTCGAGTACGGCTCGGCGCGGGCCGCGTCATGGATGCCGAGGAAGCCGCCACCGGCCTCCATGTACGCCTCCAGGCCCGCTTCCTGCTCGGGGTCGAGGACATCGCCGCCGCCGGTCAGGAAGGCGACCGCGTTGAAGGTGCCGAGCTTGCGCTCGTTCGTGAAGACGGCCGGGTCGTCCGTCGCCACGATCTTGAACCGCTGGGCGGCCGGGCCCGACTGGCCGATCTCCTCGATCGCCTCGATGCCGGCGTTGACGACCGGGGACTCGTCGCCGCCCGCCGCCGAGCCGTGGAAGACGAGGACCTTGACGTTGGCGCGCCGGGCGGTGAGGGAAGGGACATCGTTGTCAACGGCGGTTCCGGGTACGGCCGCGCGGAGGCGGCCTGGGCCGAGAGCGCTCCGGTGACCAGGGCTCCGGAGAGCAGCGCGGCCGCCCAGGCCCGGCGTGAGCGGTTCGGTCTGCGTCGTGCTCTGCTCAACCCTCGTACGGTCAAGGGCCCTTGATGCGGTGTGCGCCGCATGAGTACACCCACCCCTCGTCGGTCACAGCAACAGCGCCGACGAAGCTAGACCTCTTTCCGCAACTCGCCAATAGGTATCACCGTGATAGCCCGAACTTTGTCCTGCGTGTGGATAAACGCATACCCGGCCGATACCGTGTGGCCGTCCGGGGGCATCCCGCGCCCCGTCAGTCTCCGTACGGCAGTGGGGAGTTCGGCATGGACAGACGGAGCTTCAACCGGAGGATGCTCGCGGGTGGCGCGGCGGCGGCAGCGGGCGTGACATCGTTGTCGGTCACGAACGCGCCGGACGCCGTGCCTGCCGAGGCGCCGCCGAAAACCGCGCCTGCGGGCGGTGAGGTCAAGCGCATCAAGATGTACGCCGAGAAGCTCCCCGACGGGCAGATGGGCTACGGCTTGGAGAAGGGCAAGGCGACCATCCCGGGCCCGCTCATCGAGCTGAACGAAGGCGACACCCTGCACATCGAGTTCGAGAACACCATGGACGTGGCCGCCAGCCTGCACGTCCACGGCATGGACTACGAGATATCCAGCGACGGCACCAAGCACACCAGGAGCGACGTCGAGCCGGGCGGCAAACGTACCTACACCTGGCGCACCCATGCGCCGGGCCGCCGCAAGGACGGCACGTGGCGGCCCGGCACGGCGGGTTACTGGCACTACCACGACCACGTGGTGGGCACGGATCACGGCACGGGTGGTGTGCGGAAGGGGCTCTACGGCCCGCTGATCGTGCGCCGCAAGGGCGATCTGCTGCCGGACAAGACCTTCACGATCGTCTTCAACGACATGACGATCAACAACAGATCCGGCCACGACAGCCCCAACTTCGAGGCCACGGTGGGCGACCGCGTCGAGTTCGTGTCGATCACGCATGGCGAGTACTACCACACGTTCCACGTGCACGGTCACCGCTGGGCGGACAACCGCACGGGCCTGCTGACCGGCCCCGACGACCCGAGCCAGATCCTGGACGACAAGATCACGGGCCCGGGCGACTCCTTCGGCTTCCAGGTGGTCGCGGGGGAGGGGGTGGGCGCCGGGGCCTGGATGTATCACTGCCATGTGCAGAGCCATTCGGACATGGGCATGGCGGGGCTGTTCCTGGTGAAGAAGGCGGACGGAACGATTCCGGACTATGAGCCGCATCGCGCGGGCGGTGCGGCGAAGTCTTCTGGGGAGCCGGGGAAGGCTGAGGTGCCGGGGAAGGCTGGGGCGCCGGGGAAGTCTGAGGTGCGGAGGGAGTCTGAGGCGGGGAGGAAGCCTGGGGCGGCGACGGAGTCTGGGGCGGCGTCGCGGGATGGCGCCGGGGGGCACGCGCACCACTAGGCAGTCACTCCCGGGCCGGACCCCGAAGAGGGGGCGGCCAGCGGTAGGAGCGTGGTGAGGTGATCGTCACCGGCACCGGCCGGGGTGGCTACGCCGGAGCCGAGCGTGTCACAGGCTGCAACGGGCGCCGGTGGGCGGGTTTTAAGTGCGAGGAGGTACGTGTTGACCGCGTCGTCGACGCACTTGCTGCCGTCGAGGAGGTAGGCGCCGTGCTGCCTGCCGTCGACCGTGAGCAGGCTTCCGCCGAGGGCTTTAGCCATCGTGATGCCGCCCTTGTGCGGCGTCACAGGATCGCCGGTGACCGATACGACGAGCGTCTCGGGGATGCCCTCGACATCGGAGAGCCAGGGCTCATCGCGTGTCGGCGGCGCCGGCCACGCCTCGCATTCGCTGTGGTAGGTGCCCGCGGTGAGCACGCTGATGTCGAACATCGGGGCGGCCTCCCCGATCTTGCGTCCGAGCGCGGTCTGTTGTTCTGGCGTCATACGGGGTGAGTCCATGCAGCGCACAGCGATGTTCGTGTCGAAGTCGTGGCCGTAGGCGCCGTCCGCTGTACGGGCGTAGAAGGCGTCGCGCAGGGCGAGAATCTCGGGGTGTCTGCAACCGGCTGCGGATGTGGGCTGTCAACGGCGCTCGGGAGCGGGTGTTCACCGCTCTGGTGGCCCAGGCCGACGCGGACGACGACCTCAACTGGTCCGTCTCGGTGGACTCGACGATCGTGCGGGCTCACCAGCTCACGGCCGGGCCCGCAAGAAGGGGACCGGGGCGGCGAACCCGACAACCAGGCCATCGGCCGCTCCCGCGGCGGGCTGGCCACGAAGACCCCCCCTCGCGGCGATGCCGCTGCTGGCCTCTGGCGTTCATTCCCACCGCAGGCCAGGCGGATGACGCACCCGCCTTCGCCGACGTCATGGCCCGCCTGCGCGGCCCCCGTCGGCGAGGGCGGCCTCGCACCAGGCCGGATGACCTGGTCCTGGCCGACAAGGCGCACTCCTCCCGCGCGATCCGCGAGGGCTTGCGCAACCGCGGCAACCGAGCAGTGATCCCTGTTCCTGGAGCATGTGTGGGCCACTGTGCAGGGGCAGGGCCGACAGAGCCTTCGCGATCAGGTCGTGGACGAGGTACTCACCGGGGGCCCGGTTCTCCTTGAGGCGGGGGAGTTCGGCGGGGCCGAACCAGTCGTAAGCGGTGTGCTTGGACCACTCCAGAGCGGGACGGTCCAAGTCGCCGTCGACCTCGACGAGGTAATCGGCCTCGTGGCGCGTTCCGCCCCCGTCGTCGCCGGCCCAGGTGGTGGTCCCGAGGTGACGCCGGACGCGGCACAGGCGCCAGCCGGTCTCCTCTTCGACCTCGCGGGCGAGCGCGTCCAGCAGGGATTCGCCGGGCTCGACGTGGCCTCCTACGATGTCCCAGCAGTCGGGGAAGAGCCGCCGGTCCGGGCCGCGCCTCTGGGCGAAGGCGGCGCCGTCCCGGTTGAGGATGACGGCCCCGACCGTCCAGCGCTCGCCGTCGGCGGGGACCGGGACCTCGACGCCGGCCTCCACGGCGATGCGGTGCTGATGGTCTGACATGACCGCACGGTAGGCCCCGAGAGGGGAGATGGCGCAGGTGGCCCCCACGCCGCGGCGGCCGGGCCTCAGCGCACCTCACCCCATTCCAGCCCACTCCACCCCCACCTCACCCCTCGCCGAGCCGGTGGCTGCGCCGATACGGGAGGATGCCCCCTGACACCATCAGGGAGGAGTGAGCGAAGGTGACCGAGGAACCGCGTCCGACCCTGGAGGCCGTGGCCGCCCGCGCCGGGGTTTCCAGGGCCACCGTCTCCCGTGTCGTCAACGGCGACCCCGGGGTGCGCGAGGTGCTCGCCGAGAGGGTGCGGCACGCGGTCGACGAGCTCGGCTACGTCCCCAACCGCGCCGCCCGCAGCCTGGTCACCCGGCGCCACGACGCGGTCGCCGTGGTGATCGCCGAGCCCGAGACCCGGGTCTTCGCCGACCCGTTCTTCGCCCTGCAACTGCGCGGGATCAGCAAGGAGTTGACCGCGCGGGACCTGCAGCTCGTGCTGCTGCTCACCGAGGGACGGGACGACCACGAGCGGGTCGGTCGCTATCTCGCGGGCGGTCACGTGGACGGCGCCCTCGTCTTCTCCCTGCACCTCGACGATCCGCTGCCCGCCATCATCCGGCGCGCGGGGTGCCGACCGTGTTCGGCGGCCGCCCCGGCTGGCCGGACGCCGCCGCGGGGGAGCGGGGCGCGCGTACGTCGACTGCGACAACCGCGGTGGCGCGCGCGAGGCGGTGCGTCATCTGGTGGGGCTCGGCCGCGGCCGCGTCGCGCACATCACCGGTCCGCTCGACCAGATCTCCGCGGTCGACCGGCTCGACGGCTACCGGGACGCCCTGACCGACGTGGACCCTCGGCTGATCGCCGAGGGTGACTTCACGCCTGCGGGCGGGGAGCGCGCGATGCAGCAACTGCTCGATCGCGTACCGGAGTTGGACGCGGTCTTCGCTGCCAACGACCTGTCGGCGTCCGGTGCCCTTCGGGTACTACGGGAGCGGGACAGGAGGGTGCCGGACGACGTAGCCGTGGTCGGCTTCGACGACATGCTGCCGGTCGCCGAGCAGACCGACCCGCCGCTGACGACGATCCGTCAGGACATCGAGGAAATGGGTCGGTTGATGGCCGACATGCTTCTGCGCGGCAGGGGAGGCGAGGGCCTCACGTCCGGGCCGGATAGCGTGGTGCTGCCGACCGCCCTGGTGCGCCGCGCCTCGGCATGACGCGCCGGACGTGCCGGGCGCCCCGGGGGGGGGTACGGGGTCACGAGCCCACGCTCACCGTGAACCGCCGCGGGTTGCCGTCGTGCGCCGCTCCCGAGACGTCCGGCTGCCCGTCGGGACGGACGTCGTCGTACGGGAACGCGTACCCGATGGGGGAGTTGGCGTGCACGACACGTGACCAGTGGTTGGTCACCTCACCCCGGTAGTAGTCGGCGCTGGTCGCGCCATTGGGCTGTTGCGGGTGCGTGAGCATGAGGCTGCGGTTGAACCCGGCGGCGAGCCGCGCGAGAAGGCCCTTCTTGTCGTCGGGGTCGCCGGGGTTGTTGACGAAGGGGCCGTGGTTGCAGGTGAAGATGTCCTTCGACGTCGGTTTGGTGAAGGAGTGCCCGCCGTTGAACGTCAGTACGTCGCCGCTGACGCGCCCGGTGAACACGCCCCGGCCGCCCTGGAGATCGATCCTCAGGTCGGTGGAGCGGTACTTGTCCCACACCTGGTCGATGTAGCGGTTCCAGACGTCGCGGAAGGGCATCTGGTCGGGCCGGTCGAAGTAAGGCGCCATGAGGTTCTGCGGCGAGATGACGCGCAGTACGCCTCCGCCGTCCCCCTTGATGACCAGGTCGTCCCACGGCTGACCGTCCTTCGCCGCCTGCGCGACGAGATCGGAGGCGATCCTGTCCACAGCGCCGTCCGGGAGCGGGGCGACGGTATGCGTGGCGTCGCCCTCCAGGGTCAGGCCGATGGGCAGGGCGGTGACGAGGTCGACGTAGCTGATGTTGGCGTAGAGCTGCTGAGGGTTGAAGGTGAACTCGCAGAACGACCAGGTGCGGCCGTAGTTGGGGTCCGCCCGGGTCGCGAAGGCGGGCTCGACCAGCGCGGGGCCGGGGTTGAGGAAGAAGTCCAGCTTGTCGTCGCGCACGAAGTAGACGCGGGCGCCGTACATCTGAGGCAGGGTCAGGACTCTGGGTGCCGAACCCGCCGCGCCGAGCGGTATGGCGCAGTCGACGGGCAGCGGGGTCTGTGGTGCGGAGGGGGAGTCGGGGCGGTAGACGCCGCCGTCGGGCTTGAGCAGCACCCAGCGGCCGGTGCCCTGTTCGTGACCGGTGACGTAGGCGTGGACGCGGCCGGGGAGCGACTTGTTCTTCAGGGCGAGTTCACAGGTGGCGGGCGCGGCCTCGCCGCCGGCCCGGGCGCTGGGGCTGAGGGCGCTTCCCCACAGGGGATAGGTGAGGGCGCCCGTGGCACCGGCGGTGGTGGTCAGGAACTTTCGACGCGATATCACGGAAGGTCTCCTGCAGGTCGCCTGCGCGGTTGTGGGGGTGCTGCACCACTGTCGTGGCGGGTGGTTGCGGCGTCAAGAGATGTGACTGAGAGCGCTCTCAGAAATCTTGTCCGTTCACGAAGTGGCGGCAGGCGGATTGTCAGTGGTGGGTGCCAGACTCGAAGGAGCGGGACGGAGATACGTCGACGGCGGTGACGTCAGTCGACGGCGGTGACTCAGTCAAGGCAGGGGCTTTTGGTGACGGGAGAGGCTTCAGGTAACGGCAGAGACATCAGGTAACGGCGGACGTGCGACAAAGGAGTCGATCATGCTTAGCACTCGTTTTGCTGTGGGAGCCCCGGTCTGGGCGGACATGTGCGCCCCCGACCTCGACACGGTCAGCGATTTCTACCGCGAGCTGTTCGGCTGGGAGCTGCTGCGGGGTGGCCCAGAGGTGGGGGGCTACAGCCAGTTCCAGCTCTCCGGCCGGACGGCGGCGGGAGCGATGGCCATCGCGGCGGACGAGGCGCCGCCCGCCTGGACGCTCTACTTCCGCGCGCGGACGTGGACGCCACGGTCAGGTCGGTCGAGCAGGCCGGAGGTCGGGGGATCTTCGAGCCCACGGACGTCCTGGACCTCGGCCGCATGGCGGGCTTCGCGGACGTGACCGGTGTGCCCTTCTCCGCCTGGCAGCAGGGCAGCCTCAAGGGTCTCGATGTCCTGAACGAACCGGGTGGCCTGGTCTGGACCGAGCTGTACACCCCGGACGTCGCCGCGGCCACCGCGTTCTACGGCTCGGTGTTCGGCTGGCAGACCACCGAGATGCCCTTCCCGGGCGGCACGTACACCATGGTGCATCCCGCCGACGGCACCCCGGACGACATGTTCGGCGGCATGGTGCCGCTCGACAGCGACCCCTCCGAGGCCGGGCCGTACTGGCTGCCGTACTTCCAGGTGGAGGACTGCGACGCCACGGTCACCAAGGCCGAGCGGGCCGGCGGCTCGGTGCGGATGGCGACGGTGGAGATGGCGGGCGTGGGGCGCTTCGCGAAGCTGGCGGACCCGGCGGGGGCGCGGTTCGCGGTGCTTCAGCCGTCGCCTCCCGGCGAGCAGATGGAGTTCGTAGTCGTAGGTGGTTGCAGCCGGGAGTTGCAGCCGGGGGCGGGTGGCCCGGTGGCGTGGGGTGGGGTGAGGGCTTCGGGGTGGTGCCCGATGGGCAGCGCTTGTCGGGGCGCGGCTCGATCGGTGGCGTGCGCCGTGGTGGGGCTCCGCCCGGGCCGGGGTGGAAAACGCCGCCCCGGGTGGCCGTTGATTGTTCGTTGATCGTCTGTTTCGCGCGCCCGGGCAGTATCGACGGCATGCAGATCGACATGACGGCCCAGCCCGAACTCGCCTGGCAGGAGCAGGCGCTGTGCGCACAGACCGGAGCGGACTTCTTCTTCCCCGAGCCCGGCAGCTCGGTGCGTGAGGCGAAGGACATCTGCCGGATGTGCGCGATGCGCCCGGCCTGCCTGGAGTACGCACTCGCCAACGATGAGAGGTTCGGCGTCTGGGGCGGCCTCTCCGAGAAGGAGCGCTACGCCCTCAGACGCGTGCCTCGCGGTTGAGGGGGGTGTGGGTGGGCGCGTGTGCCTAGCCCTCATGGGGGGTGGGGCGAGGC
>RBWT01000289.1 GCA_004010275.1 Streptomyces huasconensis | reverse complement strand
CTGCCCGAGCCCGCGGCGCTCCCCCGGAGCCCCCGGCCGGCGCCCCCCGCGATGGTGCCGCAGTGCCGCGCGCGCAAGAGCGGCGCCCCGCCCCGTGAGCCCGGTCGGCGCGGCCCCGCTCGACACGGGCCCCGGCCTACCTCGCGCCCCGGCCCCGCACACGCCCGCTCGGAGCGTACGCCGGTCACGCCGGCCGGCAGCCGCAGGCCGCCGCACTCCGACCGCGCGACGCGCGGCACCACGTCGGCCCGTCCGGTGGCGGGCGGCTGACCCGACGGACGGCGGGGGCCGGTACGCACAGCCATCCCCCCCCGCATCGCGAAGGCCCCGGTTCCCTCCACGGACGGGGCTTCGGCGTACGGGCGGGGCAGCGGCCGTCAGCCCTTCCAGGAGCGCGTCACGACGCCCTCCGTGACTTCGAGGTTGAGCCGCCCCGCGAGGTACTCCATGGTGATCATCGCGCCCGGCGGCAGCGACCTGACGGTGGACCAGCCGTGCCCGCGCGCCTGCCGCTCGGCGTCTTCGGCGGCGAGGCCCACGTAACGGTCCGGGCTGTCCTGGGGCTCTGCGGGAGGGGTCGGGATAGGTGCCATGGACGCCACGGTAGGCGGCGCGGCACCGCCGGGGAAGGCCGGGGGGGCGTTCACCATGCGTCACTGATACCTCTCCGGTCACGCTTTTGTCACAGGATCACGACGCGCGTTTCGGTCGAACTCCGTCACACGTATGGGCGGTTCCGTCCATCTGTCGGAGTAATTCGCGGAAGTCTTCGATACGCCGGGAAGCCACCGTCACGCCTCCGCCGACAAGGCGCCCCGAATAACCCGGAACCCCCTTTACGAACCCTCCGCATTTCGGAATCCGCGTCCGCGGACCGGCGTTGGCGGCGCACAAGGAATTCGTGGTCCCGGCCGAGCGCCCCCTTGGGGACTGGCCTACGCCCGCTCGCGCGGCGCGCCCGGCTCGGACCGCTCCCCCCGCTCCAGGGCCCGGCTCAGGAGGTCCCGGGAGGCCCTGATCCGGTCGGTGAGTCCGGCGGGCTCCACCACCTCGAACTCCAGCCCCATGAACATCACGTGGAAGACCAGCACGTCCAGGCTCGCCGCCCCGGTGCGCAGCAGGCAGCTCCGCTCGGTCTCGGCCTCCAGGGTGCCGTCGGCCGGGGAGATCCGCTCGGCGGCCTCCTCCAGCGGCACCAGGAGGCGGACCACGGCCCGCGCGGCGTACGCGCGGGTGGAGACGCCCTTGGCGACGTACGCGGCCAGGTCGTCGGCGGGCGGGGTGCGCGGCGCGAAGCGCGGTCCGTGCGGCGGCCTCGGCGTGAGCCGGTCCACGCGGAACGTACGCCAGTCCTCGCGCTCCAGGTCCCACGCCACGAGGTACCAGCGGCGCTCGGTGCACACCAGCCGGTGCGCTCGACGGCGCGCGGGTCGAACTGCCTCCGTGGTCGCGGTAGTCGAAGCGCAGCCGCACCGCGTCCCGGCAGACGCCCGCGAGTTCGGTCAGCAGGGCGGGGTCAAGGCCCTGCTGCCGCGGGGCGCGCAGCAGCGGCGAGGTGAAGGCGTTCAGGGCGCTCACCCTGCGGCGCAGCCGGCCCGGCAGCACCTGTTCCAGCTTGGTGAGCGCCCGTACCGAGGTCTCCCCGATGCCCTCGATGCCCTGTCCGGCGGCGGTGCGCAGACCGACGGCGACCGCGACGCGCCGTCGTCGTCGTCCAGGAGCAGCGGCGGCAGCTCGGCCCCCGCGCCGAGCTGGTAGCCGCCGCCGGTGCCGGGGCTGGCGTTGACGGGGTAGCCCAGTTCGCGCAGCCGGTCCACGACACGGCGGACGGTGCGCGGGGTGACGCCGAGGCGGTCGGCGAGGTCCGCGCCGGACCAGTCGCGGTGGGCCTGCAACAGGGAGAGCAGGCGGAGCAGTCGTGCCGAGGTCTCCAACATGGACGCGATTGTGCCTGGCCTTCAGGACAGCGACGGTCCTCATTGACGGGGGCTGCGGACAGCCCCCGCAAGGGGGCGCGGGGAACTGCGCGACCAGCCACACCCGGCACCCGGCACCCGCAGACGCGAACGCGCTGCCGACGCGAGTCCTACGGCGACTGCGGGCCGCTCCGGGCCTCGCGCACGCGGACGGACAGGTCGTTGTCGAGGGTGTAGTACGGCCCCGCCTCCAGCACCCCATGCTCCGTCTCGCAGCGCACCACCGGGTACGTGAAGATCGCCTTCTTGTCCGGTACGTCGTCCAGCAGCCGGGCCAGCCGCACGCGCGGTCCGCTCTCCCCGGCCGGGAGCAGCCACAGGTCCCACGGGCCCGGCCCGCTGTCCGCCAGCAGGGTGTGGCGCATCGCGAACGTGAACTCCGGCCCCTCGGAGGTGACGTCGGCGCGGTGGACGTGGCCGGGCTCGGCACGCCGGACGGCCTCGGCGTACGCGGCGCCGGTCAGCGGCGTGCCGTAGACGCGGCCGTGGACGGTCATGGCGCCGTCCGCCAGCTCGATCTCGCCGGCCTCGGCGTGCGGCGCCCGCAGCCAGCTGCGCACGGAGAGGTTGCCCTGCTTCGTCGCGTAGGGGATGCGCACCGCGATGTGGCCGCGGCTGCCGCTGGGCGCGCGGTCGACCAGCGAGCGCAGGTCGTTCACGCCCGGCATCAGGCGGCGCGGCTCACCGCCCGCGATCTGCGCGTACGCGTTCCAGCGGCCCTCGGCCAGCTCGACGGTGCTGGGCAGCGCGGCGAGCAGGCTCCCGTCGGCCGAGGGGGAGAGCGGCAGCCGGACACAGTCCTCGGCGGGGTCGGCGTCCCGGCGGCGCAGCAACAGGTGGGCGGCGCCCTGCGGGCCGGTCTCCCCGGGGTCCGTCACGTCGAAGGTGAGACCCCCGGCGGAGTCGGCGACGCAGTCGGCGCGCGGCGCCGTGGACGCCTGGTGGTCGTCCCCGGTGTGCGACGCCTCGTGCGAGGCGGCCAAGGCCGTCATGCGGTCGATCCCTTCGTCTGGACGCGCCCGAGATCCCGCACCGCGTACGCGCCCCCCGAGCAGCGCGCCGCGCGTGCGGTGCAGGGAGCCGCGCATCCGGCCCCCGAGCGAGCTGCCCCGGGTGAGCATCCCGGAGAACATCACCTCGTAGCGCTCGGCTATGCGGGCCGGGTCGAAGCGCTCGGAGTCCTGGAGCGCCGCGTCGGCCATCCGGTGCCGGAGCGAGTCGTCGTTGATCAGTTCGAGCAGGCCGCCGGCGATGGCGTCGGGGTTGCCGACCTCGACGAGGCGCCCGTCGACACCGTTGTCGATGATCTCTCCGGGGCCGTGCGGGCAGTCGGTGGCGACGACGGGCAGGCCGCAGCGCATCGCCTCGACGATCGTCATGCCGAAGGACTCCAGGCTGGAGGTGACGGCGGCGATGGAGCCCTTGGCCCACTCGGGCTCGATGGGGTGGGCGGGCCCCATGAGGAAGACGTGGTTGTAGAGGCCGAGTTCGTCGATCAAGGCGCGCAGCTTCTCCTTCTGCTTGCCGCTGCCGTAGATCCGCAGCCGCCAGTCGGGGCGCTCGCGCCGCACCTTGTCGAAGGCCCTGATCAGCAGGTCGTACCGCTTGACGGGGGCGAGCCGCCCGGCCGCGACGACCCACTTGTGGGTGCCGTCGGCGGGCTCTATGCCGGGCGCGGGCACGGGGTTGGGCAGCGCCTGCACATGGACGCCGGGCAGCCGCATCTTGCGCCTGTAGGCGCGCGCGTCGGCCTCCGTCGTCGTGGTGAGGACGTCGAGGCGCGGGTAGACGCTGCGCAGCTGGCGGCGCAGTTCCTTGGAGTGGCTGTCGAGCGTGAGGTGTTCCTGGCCGACGCGCAGGGGGCCGCGTGCGGTCTGGCGCGCGATGTGCACATTGAGTCCGGGCCGGGTGCCGACGACGACGTCCGCGTCCAGGGCCGCGAGGTGCGCGGCGATGCGCCGGTCGGTGAGCGCGTTGTACTGGTCGTAGCGGCCCTCGGCGCTGGGGAACGTACGGGCGGGCCGCAGGTACTCGGGGTCCTCCCCCTCGTAGCCCGGGCTGTCCTTGCGCGTGTCCACGAGGTGGCTCAGGCGTACGCGCGGGTCAGGCGCGAAGACCGGCTCGTCGCGGTGCCGGAAGACGGAGACGATCTCGACGTCGTGCTGCTGGGCCAGCGTGTTCGCCAAGTTGTACGTCGTCCGGATCGTCCCTCCGATCCCGTACGCGTTGTGTATCAGGAAAGAGATGTGCATACGTCCCCGTATCCCGCGTTTCCATGCGGACAGTCCCCCTCGCCCGCCTACCGCAGGGTTAGACGCTAATTCTTGGCCAAGGGTTGGGTGTCAGTACCACCCTTTTTTGGACAGATGGGCGATCGAGAGCCGAGAACGGGAACTCTCCCGCGCTCGGCCGCATCAAGGCTGGTAGGCGAGCTGGGGAACGTCGAAGCAGTTCCCGGTCATCTCTCCTCCTTGGGTCACCCAGCCTTTCCCGTCCCGCCAGCGGGCCACCGACACGCACGTCCTGCGGCGTTCCGGTGGCTCGGACCGCCGCTCGAAGGTCACGGGCAGGAGCAGTCCGCGCGCCGTATACGGCTCGTTCCGGTTCATGTATCTGTCCACGCACGCACGCGTGACCTCTCCCTCTCCCCTCAGGCAGGCCTTCGCCGCGTCGGTGAACCACATGGCCGCGGCCCAGCCCTCCACCTGCCACTGGGAGAGCGCCTTCCCCTTCATCGCCGTTCGGAACTCCCGTACGGCCGGATGTTCGATGTCCGCGTAGTTCCGGCTCGATCCGGTGGCCCACAGGGCGTTGCGGCAGCGGGGCGCGTCCTTGTACTCCTCGCCGACGGTCGAGGTCCAGTTCTGCACGTTGGTGACCTTGGCGGTGACCTCCGCCCCGACCTCGTCCATCGCCGCGCAGAGCCGGGCGTTGCCGTGGGTGTCCATCGCGTCGAAGACGAGGTCGGCGCCCTGCTCCTTGAGATCG
Organism: Streptomyces huasconensis; assembly: GCA_004010275.1. Classification (GTDB taxonomy): domain Bacteria; phylum Actinomycetota; class Actinomycetes; order Streptomycetales; family Streptomycetaceae; genus Streptomyces; species Streptomyces huasconensis. The sequence continues at coordinate 1,997 of RBWT01000289.1, read as the reverse complement.
GCGGCGGCCGCGCGGAAGTTGGGCAGCGCGAAGTCGACCTGCTCGGTGACCACCTTGTAGCCCTCGGCCTTCAGCCCTCGGGTGACGAGACGGGCGTACGCGGCGGAGGCGGCCTGGTTGTAGGAGACGACGGCGGCGGTCCGCGCGCCCTGCTCCCGCTTGAAGTAGCGGTAGACCTCGGTGCCGCCGTACAGCTTGCCGTCCCAGCCCGGCTTCCCCTTCCTCGGGGCGAGGCTGCCGTAGATCCCGTACAGGTGCGGATACGTCTCGTACGCCGAGCCGATCGGCTGTCCGCCGATGTCGGGCACCCGCGCGCGGGAGACCCGGGAGGCGCCCGCGTAGTCCAGGGAGGCGGTGGCCACGAGCGCGACGACCTCGTGCTCCTCGACGAGTTCGCGCACGCAGCTCGTTGTTGCCGACGCCGCTGCCGCCGTCGTCGCAGGTGCGCACCTCCACCTGGCGGCCCTGGATGCCGCCGCGCGCGTTCAGCCGGTCGAAGTACGCCCGCGCCCCGTCGCGCGGCCCGGTGAAGGCGGCGCCGCCCACCGGGCTGGTCGCCGCTGGTGATGATGCCGTCCCTGACCGGAGCCTTCCGTTCGGGCGCCGGGGCCGTGCCGCGCCGCTCGAAGTCGCTCTCGGGCAGCCGGGACCCGCAGGCCGCGCCGTTACGAGGAGAGCCGCGACGAGCAGCGCCTCAACAGCCCGGGCCGGGCGACGCATTGCCGCTCATCTTCACCAGCGCGCAGAGCGTCTTGACGGACACCTTCCAGGTGTCGTCCTGGTGGACGGCCGTGCCCGAGGCGTCGGGCAGCGCGGTGGCGCCCTTCAGCGTCAGCGCGTACGTGACGTCGGCCTCCTTCGCCGAGGTGAACTCGACCTCGCCGACCTCCGCCGCGACCTGCTTGCCGCGCTCGTCGCCGCTGAAGCCCGCCAGGACGGCGCGCATCTTGGCGCCGTTCTCCAGGACGGCTTCCTTGTCCTTCAGCGACACCTTGGGGTCGAAGAACTTCTCCCAGTTCGCCCGGACCTCCTTCTCCGCCGCCGCCGGGTCGGCGGGCGCGGTGGCGCTGTCCTTCGCCGGTCCGGTCGTCTTCTCCACGGACGGCTCGGGCGGCGTGCCGCCGTCCCCGCCTCCGCTGTCGTCGCCGCAGGCCACGGCGGCCGGGCCGATCAGCAGGGCCGCGGCGGCGGCCATGGCCGCGCCCCGCCGCGCCCGCTTCCGGCCGTCCTGCGTCCCCCGCCTGGGGCTGCTCCCGAGAACCATCTGGCTCACCACCGGGTGTCGGTCCGGGCCGTGGCGGCCCGGTGCTTTCAGGGTCAGCTCGCAGAAGGCATAGTGCAAGCCATCGGCTGACATGGACAGCCCACCGACGTTGCGATGTGACCGACGACGTGTCCCAGGGGGCCTCGATGCGGGCGGCTCAGACAGTTCGGAGGGCCGGTGCGTCCGGCCCGACCCGGCCGCGCGCCGCGCACCCCGTGCTGTGGGCGGCCTGCGCGGCGCTGGCCGGCGGCGCGGTGCTCTGCGGTGCTCGGCTGGTACGGCGTCTCCGGGGAGCGGTTCGCCGAACGGCAGCTGCCCTACCTCGCCTCGTGCACGGTGCCGGGCGCGGCGCTGATCGTGGCGGGCGCGGTGCTCCTCACCCACGGCAGGAGCGCCCTGGCGCTCGGCGCGCGTCGAGGAGCTGTACGGACTGCTGGTGGCGACCGGGGCCGCGGAAGCCGGGGAGCGGCCGAAGGAACCCGCGGCCGCCGACGGAACCCTCCTCGCGGTCCCCGGCGGCACACTCCGGCGCCGCGCGGACTGCCCCCTGGTCGCGGGCAAGCCGGAGGCGTTCCCCGTGGACGCCACGGCCGCGGCCACCGGCGCCCTGGCCCCCTGCCCGATCTGCGAGCCGCCGATCCCCGACGCGGAGACGGAGCCGCCTGAGCACCGCCCGGGGGCGACGGAGCCGCCCGACGCCCGGCCAGGGTCCACCGAGCCGCCCCGACGCCCG
>RBWT01000288.1 GCA_004010275.1 Streptomyces huasconensis | reverse complement strand
TTTCTCTACTGGTTCAAGTACCCGGCGCCGCTCCGCGCCGCCGGGCGGGCTCACGACTCCGCTCGGGGCTGCGCTCTTGCCTTCGGCCCGCTCCGCCCCGGCTGCGCCGACGCCCGCCCACACACGGATAGGGCCGGGGCCACAAGGCGAGCACTGCACCCACGTCGGCCCTGGTCAAGGACATGCCTCCGGCGGGGGCGCTCTGACTCTGGGATGGCGCGGGCGCCGCTTGCGAGTGCCGGCCGAATGGGGTTGGCGTGGGGGCTCCCATCCCGTCCGCCGTCGGCCCAGGCAGAGCCGAGCGGACGCGACCCAGGGCGTCAAGGTCGTTCGTACAGTGGCGCGCTCCACCTTGACGCCTTGAACCACGCCCGCTCCACGGTGTATGGGTCGACGGCAGACGGGATGGGAGCTGGGGTAAGTGCTGGGTGAAGGGGGCGGTGCGCAGACCTCTGTCAGTGGGTGCCGGTAGCCTGAAAGGTTCGCAACTACCCCCACATCTAGTGGTTGGACGGCCTGGCGTGCCCACAAGTTGTGGTCGCTGGGCCCCATTTGAGCCACAGGAGGCGCTATCCTTCTCGACAGCGCGAAAGACCCCAGTTCAGAAGGACTGACGCGGGGTCGGTACCTGTTCGAACTGGGGTCGTATGCGTTCCTAGGCGCCCGTCGACCCTACACGGCTCCGCCCTTCACCCAGAAGGGCAGGGTGCATATCGAGCGGTATCCAGCTCGAAGGGTAGGTGATCAGGATGGCCAAGAAGCTCACGCCGGGTACACCGGCGCCGAAGTCGGGCCAGTACAAGGTCCCCGGTTCCAAGACCGAGGTCACGGCCGTGAAGGGCAAGCCCCTTCCGCCCACGCCCAAGGCTGGCCAGGGTTACAAGCTCGTTGACCCGACCAAGCACAAGCCGAAGGGCAAGTGACCTGAGGGGCAGGTTCTACGGGACCTGCCCCTCTGGCGTCCACCGACAACTTCTTAGGCAGAGGCATGACCATGAAGGCATATCCCGACTTCGGTCACCCGGAGGGCATCGGTGCCAGCCCTTGGTTCAAGATCAGGGGCGACAAGCTGTACCCGGACTTCGGCCACCCCAAGGGCATCGACCCCAGCCCCTGGTTCAAGCTTCGCTAGTGATTGAGACCCGCTGGCGTTGGTTGTCAAGCCCACCCTTGTCGTCTGACATCACCACCTGACACCAACAGCGCCAACGGCGACGGTCGACGGCGAATCTCAGCGGATAGTCAGCTGAGCACCAGGGCCGGTTGACACAAGTCACCGATCCCCATTCCGCGCCAATGAAGCTCGTGCCATATCCGTGCCAGGTTGGTCGGGGAGCCACGGGGAACGGCGGTCAACGGAGCACGAGCGACGACGGCCCGGGAAGCCACTCCCCCGCAGGTCAGACGCCCAACTCCCCCTAGATCACACCAGCTTCCCAAGCTGAGAGTGCGAGTTCGATTCTCGTCACCCGCTCCATAGCCAAGGCCCAGGTCATCGACCTGGGCCTTTTTGTTGGGTGAGGTCGCCAGTCGCCGGCTTCTGGCCCTGCCGTTGGGCGAACATGGGTCGAATTGCTCTCTGTGTTCGTTCATGAAGTATCGGATGTAGTCCTTGTGGCCGATGACAAGGCCAGCATGCGGGAGGCTGAATCCAGCAGGGTGTCGTAGGTGATCACTTCTATGCGTGCCTGGTGCGTGTTGTAGGTACGGAGCGTCTCCGTGATCTCCCGTGGCGTGACGTCCCCGGTCACGTATCGCGGGTGTCCGATCACGACCGTCGCCGAGGCCCGGCGCGTGTCGACCCCGTGCTCGGCCAGAATCCTCGGGCGGTTCTCGTCCATGGTCCGGAGGTAGTTCTGCGCCTGGGAGACCGCGTGATGTGCCGGGGCGCCCAGCATGAGGTGGCCCGAGCTCCGTATGACCAGGTCTTTGATGTGGGCGCGCTTGAGTTCGACCACATGCAGGGAGCCGTCGCCGCGCAGGAGCGGGATGTCGAGGATGGCGTCCGGGGTGTACTGCCGGCGTGCCAGCTCGGCCACGTAGGCCCCGCCGAAGATCCACTCTTGATTCTTCAGGCAGGCGTGGAGCGCGTTCTCGGAGCTGTCGGGGTCCTCCACCGCCGTACGCAGGGCACCTAGGCCGGCCTGCCTGGCCCGCAACTCGAGCAACTGGGCCAGCGTGCCCGCATCGACGTCGGCCAGGATGTCGCTCACCATCCGGGCGGCCTCGGCGGAGGCGGGCCGGGGCAGGTTGCGGAGGAGTATCTCCATGTGCCCGTACTGCTGGAGCCGCCTCACCTCCTTGGTGGAGAGCTGAACCCCTCCCTCACCCGCCCCGAGGCCCAGGTAGTCGACAGAGCGGGCTATCCCGCGAAAGAGGTCGCGGGCGTCAGCGGCGGTTGCATCGGGCTTGTCTCGGCACAGCACATCCAAGGCGGCGACCGCCCGGTCAGCGCCCATGGTGGCCATCCTCCGCATGTGTCCTCGCTGCGCTGTCGGGCTTCGTCGTCGTAGTAGTTCTCCAGGATCTCGAGGAACAGTTCGCCTCTGGCGTAGGCGGCGAAGCGCTGGAAATGCTGGGCGAACGCGAAGACCCCTTGGAGGATGGCCTCTTGGGCCACGTCCTCCAGGGCGTCCACCAGGGGTCTGCCCTTGCCCTACTTCCCGCCGAGGCCGCCCATGACATGCAACACCGCGTCGACACGCTCCCGGACGCGCGCGTCCTCAGTGAGTTCCCGGGCCGTCCGGACCAGTTGCCAGAGCGTGAAGCCAGATCGAAAGTTCGTCACGGGCGCATCTCCTGGTCGCGCTGCACGGCCTTTGCCGGGTCGGGTCGAGGGCGGCAGCGGGACGTGAGTCGGGTGGCAGGGGGACGTGAGCGGGGTGGGGCAGGGTCAGGGGTGTCAGCGGGGCAGCCCTGGTCGGAGACGGTCGGGCGGCTCGTGCCGACGCTTGTTCGTCTCTACTTCCGGGGGAACTCCCATGCGTACTTTCCGCAGTCGTACCACCGTCCTCGCCGCATCCGGCGCCGCCGTTCTCGCGCTCTCCCTCACCGCCTGCGGGGGCAGTGGCACAGGGGTCAGGTCCTCCGGGGCGGCTGAGGAAACCACCACCGTCAAGCTGTCGGCCGCGCAGGGCAGTGGGAGTGGTGGGAGTGCTGGGAGCAAGGCCTCCTCCCCCGTCTGCACCACCGGGGACATGTCCGTCAGTGCCGCCCGCCGCGGCGGGCCGCCGTACACCCACATCGTGCTCACCGCCAAGAACACCTCGGACCGCAGCTGCACGATGGCCGGCTTCCCGGAGATCCAGTTCCTGGAGAGCCACCGCGAGAACGTGCCGCCGGTCGCCAAGAGCAAGCCCGCCGCTCCCGTCGTCCTCAAGGCCGGTGCCCCCGCCTATGCCCTCGTGAAGCTGTCGGACGGCGGCGCCCACGAGGAGAACGAGATCGTCACCGACTTCTCCGTCACCCTTCAGGGCGGCGGCGGCATGACCGCCGTCAAGGCTCCCGGCGAGGGCGGCATCGCCGTGGACCCGGCGACGTGGGCGACGGGCTACTGGACGTACGAGCTGCGCAACGGTGCCGACGACTTCTGAGCCGTCAGCCGTGAGCCGTGAGCAGCAGTGAGCAGTGAGCCGTCAGAGCCGACGGGCACCTGAGCTACTCCCCGGAGGTGTTGTTGCCGTTGCCGCCGCGGCCCTTCTTCGTGGCCGAGGCGGCCACGGCGGCCAATTCCGCGGCCACCGTCGTCGCCTTGGCCACGCCGTGGACCCAGCGCGGGCCGCCCCGGGCCGCCCACACGACGGCTCCGAGGCCCGCCGCCGCGATCAGCACCAGCATGCTGAGCAGCAACACCATCATCGACATCTCCACCCCACCTGACGCGGGTCTCCGTAGAGCCCTTCGTACGGGCTCCGATCATCTCAGACCCATGGGCAGAGCTTTACTGCTTCGCGCCGGGTCGTACCGCCGGGAAGCCGTGGGTGCGGGCGATGAGGGTCACGAGCAGGACCGGGGTCAGGAGCAGCAGGATCGTCCAGGGGAAGGATGACGTGCCGGAGAGGTCGAGGAGGAGGCCGCCGATGACGCCGCCGGCCGCCATGGCCACGTTCCAGAGGGTGACCAGCATGGCCTGGGCCGCGTCCGCCGCGTCGCCGCCCGCGTCGGCGGCGGCGGTCTGGAGGAGCGTGGGGGCGCCGCCCCAGCCCAGGCCCCAGAGGGTCACCGCGGCGTAGACGAGTGCCGGGGTGTCGGAGAGCACCGCCAGGAGGGCCGCGGCCACACCGACCAGGAGGACGGCGGCGAGGGTGAGTACGCGCAGCCTGCGGTGGATCAGGGCGCCGACGATCCAGATGCTGAGCAGGGACGCGGCGCCGAAGACCAGGAGGACGGCGTCGGTCGAGCCGCCCATGCCGAGGTCGGTGAGGTACGTCGCGATGTACGTGTAGAGAACCGTGTGCGCCAGGACGAAGACCAGGGTGACGAAGAGGACCGGTGTCACGCCGGGTACGCGCAGCGTGCGCAGCATCGGCGGTGTCGCCCCGCGTGGGCGGCCGGGATAGTCGGGCACGAGGGCCGCGATCCAGGCCAGCAGGCCCACCGTGAGGCCGGTCATCACGAGGAACGCCGCCTGCCAGCTGAGCAGTTCGCCGAGGTACGTGCCCGCCGGGACGCCCAGCGAGAGCGCCACCGGTATGCCCGCCATGGCGATGGCGATCGCCCTGCCCTGGAGGTGCACGGGTGCCATGCGGCGGGCGTATCCGGCGAGGAGCGCCCAGGCCAGGCCCGCGGCCACGCCCGCCACGAAACGGGCGGCCATCGTGAGGGTGTAGTCGCCCGAGACCGCCGTGACGGTGTTGGCGGCGGCGAAGCCCGCCATCGCCATCAGGAGCAGCCGCTTGCGGTGCCAGCCCGCGGTGGCCGCCGTCAGCGGGATCGCGGTGAGGGCGGTGCCGAGGGCGTAGATCGTGACGGTCTGGCCGGTCACTGATTCGCTGACGCCGAGGTCCGCGCTCATGGCGGGCAGCAGGCCCGCGGGCAGGGTCTCGGTGAGGCTGGTGATGAAGACGGCGGTGGCCAGGGCGAGGAGGCCCGCCAGGGGGAGTTTTTTCTGTTGTGGGGGTGTGTGGGGGCGGGTTGCTCTTGGGTGGGTGGCCTCTGGGTGCGTGGCCTCTGGGTGCGTGCTCTCTGGGCGGGTGGTCACTGGGTGGGTGGCCTCTTGGTGCGTGGGTGCCGGGTCCGTGGTGGGCATGACTGGCGGGTCCTTTCAGGGGCGGTTCGTGGGGCCGGGACGACTCTGCTCGGGGGCGCTTCGGGTGCGCTGATGGTTCGCTGATGGGCCGCTGCCGTGCGGTGTGTACGGTGATCCGCATGCGGTTCGGGGTGCTCGGTCCACTGGTGGTGTGGGACGGCGAGGGGGAGCCGGTGACCGTGCCCGAGGTGAAGGTCAGGGCGCTGCTCACCGATCTTCTGGTGCACGAGGGGCGGGTCGTCTCTGCCGACCGGCTCATCGACGACCTGTGGGGCGGCCGCCGCCGGGCAACTCGGCCAACGCCCTTCAGGCCAAGGTCTCCCAGCTGCGCCGGGCGATCGGGCGGGACCGTGTCATACGTCAGGCGCCCGGTTATCGGTTGCGGGTGGATGTGGCGGCCGGGGACGAGGTGGACGCGTATCGGTTCCGGGAGTTGGTGGAGGGGGCAGGGAGTGAGGCCGACCCCCGGGTACGGGTCGATCTGCTGAGCGAGGCGCTGGAGTTGTGGCGTGGGCCCGCGTATGCCGACTTCGGCGATGCGGAGTTCGTACGGGCGTCCGCTCGGCGCCTGGCCGAGCAGCGGCTGTCCGCGTTGGAGGAGCGGGCCGAGGCGCGGCTCGCCCTTGGTGAACATGTGGCCGTACTCGGTGAGTTGGCGGAGTTGGTGGCCCGGTATCCGTTGCGGGAGCGGTTGCGGGCGGTGCACATGCGGGCCCTGTATGCGGCGGGGCGGCAGAGTGAGGCGCTTGCCTCCTATGCGGGGCTGCGAGAGCAACTGGGGCGGGAGTTGGGGGTTGAGCCCGGGCCCGAGGTGACCTTGTTGCGGGATGCGGTTCTTCGGCAGGAGCTTTCGCTTGAGCCGGGTGTTCCCTTGCCCGCCGCTGCGCGGCGGACGTCTCCCACCCACCCGCCCGTAACCCCGCGGCCAGCCCCTCCCCGTAGGAGCCAGGAGCCTGCCCGCAGCACCCGCAGCACCAATCTCCCCGCTCCCCTCACCCCCCTGATCGGCCGCGAGCACTCCGTGACCGCGGTTCAGCGGCTCCTGGGCACCGCGCGGCTCGTCACGCTCACCGGTCCCGGCGGCGTCGGGAAGACCCGGCTCGCCGTCGAAGCGGCCTCCCGTGAGGGGGACGGGGCGTGGCTCGTCGAGTTCGCCGGGCAGTACGGGACCGGGAGCAGCGTCGATGATCTCGCCCAGGCCGTCGCCGCCGCGCTCGGGCTCCGCGACGACGTGCCGGCCTCCGGTGCGCCGGCCGCGGCCGAGACCGCCGCCGGGCCCCTCGAACGGGTCTCGTCGCCGCGCTGCGGGACCGGCGCGTGCTTCTCGTCCTCGACAACTGCGAGCAGGTCGTGGAGCAGGCCGCCGCGCTCGCCGACGCGGTGTTGCGTGCCGCGCCCGAGGTGCGGGTTCTCGCCACCAGCCAGGAGCCGCTGGGGCTCGCGGGTGAGGCGGTGTTCCTGGTGGAGCCCTTGCAGGGGGCCGACGCCGTCGCGTTGTTCACCGCGCGTGCCGCCGCCGCGGCGCCTGGGTTCTTCGTCTCCGGCCCCGGTGACGCGGAGGCCGTCGCCGAGATCTGCCGGCGGCTGGACGGTATTCCGCTCGCCCTGGAACTTGCCGCTACGCGGGTACGTGCCCTCGGGGTGCGGGAGTTGGCCGTACGCCTCGGTGATCGCTTCCGGTTGCTGACCTCGGGACGGCGGGGGGCGCCGGCGCGGCAGCAGACGTTGCGGGCGGTGATCGACTGGAGCTGGGAGTTGCTCGGCC
>RBWT01000287.1 GCA_004010275.1 Streptomyces huasconensis | reverse complement strand
CCACACCCGCCCCCACCCAGACACCCCCCACCACCCAAACCGTCCAGACCCTGCTCCACCTCCGCCACGAGGGCCGCACCGGCGAGGCCCACGCCGTCCTCGTGGAGGCCGCGGCCTGGCCCGCCCCCCACCTCCCGCCGCTCGCCGTGGAACTGCACCGCGCGGGCCTGCGCCGACTGGGCCACGCTCCTCTGGGAGGCCGCCTCGCTGCCCCCCGACCGTCTGGTCGCCCTCGCGGACGCGCTCGCGGGCGCGGGACGCGCGGACGACTGCCGGAAGCTGCTGCGGCAGGGCGTCGCGCGCCCGGCACCGGAGATCGCCGAGGCGGTCCTCGCGCTGATCGACGCCGGCCGGAGCGCGAGGCCCGCGCGCTCCTCGACTCCTACCTCCGCGTCCGCACCCCCGAGGACGCGGCGCGCTGCGCGCACACCGACCCGCGCCGCCTCATCCCGCTGCTCCTGGAGACGGCCCGGGCGGTCTCGGAGGACCGCCGCTGGGACGTGGCGCACGCCCTGCGCGTGGCGGGCTTCACCGCGTGACGACGGCCGCCCCCGGCCGCCCCCTCCTCGTCCGCCCGGGTACGAAACAAGATCGACTCCGCCGGTTGCCGACGATGGTCTTGCTCACCCCGTCGACGCAGGCTTACGTTCTCCTAATCCACGCACCGTGTCTACGGGCGTAGAGGCTCTCTGACGTTCCGAACGTCCCCTCAAGGGCTGTCCTCCCCAGGGCAGTGAAGGAGCAGCTCATGGCCAACGTCGTACGCGCCGCACTGGTCCAGGCGACCTGGACCGGCGACACCGAATCCATGATCGCCAAGCATGAGGAACACGCCCGCGAGGCGGCCCGCCGGGGCGCGAAGATCATCGGGTTCCAAGAGGTCTTCAACGCCCCCTACTTCTGCCAGGTCCAGGAGCCCGAGCACTACCGCTGGGCCGAGCCCGTGCCGGACGGCCCCACCGTCACGCGCATGCAGGCGCTCGCCCGCGAGACCGGCATGGTGATCGTCGTCCCGGTCTTCGAGGTCGAGCAGTCCGGGTTCTACTACAACACCGCGGCAGTGATCGACGCCGACGGCGGCTACCTCGGCAAGTACCGCAAGCACCACATCCCGCAGGTCAAGGGCTTCTGGGAGAAGTACTACTTCAAGCCGGGAAACCTGGGCTGGCCGGTCTTCGACACCGCCGTCGGCAAGGTCGGCGTCTACATCTGCTACGACCGCCACTTCCCGGAGGGCTGGCGTCAACTCGGCCTGAACGGCGCGCAGGTCGTCTACAACCCCTCCGCCACCCACCGCGGCCTCTCCTCCCACCTCTGGCAGCTGGAACAGCCCGCCGCGGCCGTCGCCAACGAGTACTTCGTCGCCGCGATCAACCGCGTCGGCCAGGAGGAGTACGGCGACAACGACTTCTACGGAACGTCGTACTTCGTCGACCCGCGCGGCCAGTTCGTGGGCGAGACCGCGAGCGACAAGACGGAGGAACTCCTCGTCCGCGACCTCGACTTCGGGCTCATCGAGGAAGTACGTCAGCAGTGGGCGTTCTACCGCGACCGACGCCCCGACGCCTACGAAGGGCTGGTGCGGCCGTGACCGACCTGTACGACCGCCACAGGGCGGTCATGCCCGAGTGGCTCAATCTCTACTACCAGCAGCCCATCGAGCTGACGCACGGCGAGGGCCGGTACGTCTGGGGCGCCGACGGCAGGAAGTACCTCGACTTCTTCGGCGGCATCCTGACCACCATGACCGCGCACGCCCTGCCCGAGGTCACCAAGGCGGTGAGCGAGCAGGCGGGCCGGATCATCCACTCCTCGACGCTCTACCTCAACCGTCCGATGGTCGAACTCGCCGAACGGGTCGCCGCGTTGTCGGGCATCCCCGACGCCCGCGTCTTCTTCACGACCTCCGGCACGGAGGCCAACGACGCCGCGCTGCTGCTCGCCACGGCGCACCGCCGCGCCAACCAGATCGTGGCGATGCGCAACAGCTACCACGGCCGTTCCTTCACGACCGTCGGCATCACCGGCAACCAGTCGTGGTCGCCCACCAGCCTCTCGCCGCTCCAGACGCTGTACGTGCACGGGGGCGTCCGCAACCGCGGCCCGTACGCCTCGCTGAGCGACGCCGAGTTCACCGCGGCCTGCGTCGCCGACCTGCGGGACATGCTCGGGCAGGCCCGCGGGGAGGTGGCGGCGCTGATCGCCGAGCCGATCCAGGGCGTCGGCGGCTTCACCTCGCCGCCCGACGGGCTGTACGCCGCCTTCCGCGAGGTCCTCGCGGAACACGGCATCCTGTGGATCTCCGACGAGGTGCAGACCGGCTGGGGCCGCACCGGCGAGCACTTCTGGGGCTGGCAGGCCCACGCCCGCAGCGGCCCGCCGGACATGCTGACCTTCGCCAAGGGCATCGGCAACGGCATGTCGATCGGCGGTGTCGTCGCCCGTGCCGAGGTGATGAACTCCCTCGACGCCAGATCCATTTCGACGTTCGGCGGATCGCCGGTCACCATGGCGGCGGGCCTCGCCAACCTCACGTACCTCCTGGAGCACGACCTCCAGGGCAACGCGCGGCGCGTCGGGGGCCTGCTCATCGAGCGGCTGCGGGCGATCTGCGCCCAGCTGCCCGGCGTACGCGAGGTGCGCGGGCGCGGCCTGATGATCGGCATCGAACTGGTCGAGCCGGGCACCGGCGAGCCCGACCGGCGGGCGGTCGCCGCCGTGCTCGAAGCGGCCCGCGAGGGCGGCCTGCTCATCGGCCTGGGCGGCGCTCACAGCACCAGCGTCCTGCGCCTCACCCCGCCCCTGTCGCTGACCGTCGCGGAGGCGGAGGAAGGCGCCGCCATCCTCGAACAGGCCCTGCGCAGCGTCTAGTTCCACACCGCCCCACCCCCGTGCAGAAGAGGGAGCGCACCACATGAGCACCCGCACCCTGATCCGCGGCGGTCTCGTCGTGACCGCGCCGAGGAGATCCACGCCGATGTGCTGATCGAGCACGGCAGGATCGCCGCGCTCGCCGCGAGCGGGACCACCGCGGCGAGCGCGTGGACCGCCGAGCACGTCATCGACGCCACCGGCAAGTACGTGATCCCGGGCGGGGTGGACGCCCACACGCACATGGAGTTCCCGTTCGGCGGCACCTTCTCGGCCGACACCTTCGAGACCGGGACCCGGGCGGCGGCCTGGGGCGGCACGACCACGATCGTCGACTTCGCGGTGCAGGGCGTGGGGCACTCCCTGCGCGGCGGGCTCGACGCGTACCACGCGAAGGCGGACGGGAAGTGCGCGATCGACTACGCCTTCCACATGATCGTCTCCGATGTGAACGAGCGGACGCTCAAGGAGATGGACCTGCTGGTGGAGGAGGGCGTGACCTCCTTCAAGCTCTTCATGGCCTACCCCGGCGTCTTCTACAGCGACGACGGGCAGATCCTGCGCGCCATGCAGCGCGCGTCGGACAACGGCGGGCTGATCATGATGCACGCCGAGAACGGCATCGCCATCGACGTCCTCGTCGAACAGGCCCTCGCCCGCGGGGAGACCGATCCCCGCTACCACGGCGAGGTCCGCAAGGCGTTGCTGGAGGCCGAGGCCACCCACCGCGCGATCCAGCTCGCCCGAGTCGCCGACGCCCCGCTGTACGTCGTCCACGTGTCGGCCGCGGAGGCGTCGCGGAACTGGCCGCCGCCCGCGACAAGGGCCTGCACGTCTTCGGCGAGACCTGCCCCCAGTACCTGTTCCTGTCCACCGACAACCTCGCGGAGCCCGCGTTCGAGGGCGCCAAGTACGTGTGCAGTACGCCGCTGAGGCCGCGCGAGCACCAGGCGGCCCTGTGGCGGGGCCTGCGCACCAACGACCTCCAGGTCGTCTCCACCGACCACTGCCCGTTCTGCTTCACCGGCCAGAAGGAACTCGGCCGCGGCGACTTCTCCAAGATCCCCAACGGCCTCCCGGGCGTGGAGAACCGCATGGACCTGCTGCACCAGGCCGTCGTCGACGGACACCTCAGCCGCCGCCGCTGGATCGAGATCGCCTGCGCCACCCCGGCCCGCATGTTCGGCCTCTACCCGAAGAAGGGCACCATCGCGCCCGGCTCCGACGCCGACGTCGTGATCTACGACCCGCACGCCGAGCAGGTCATCTCCGCCGAGACCCATCACATGAACGTGGACTACTCGGCGTACGAGGGTAAGCGGGTCACGGGCCGGGTGGAGACGGTCCTCTCCCGCGGCGAGACGGTCATCGACCACCGCACCTTCACGGGCCGGCCCGGCCACGGCCTGTACACGCCCCGCTCCACCTGCCAGTACCTGGACTGAGGGCGTGCACCCGGCGGTCTCAGGCCCCGCCGCGCCACTCCCCGGCAAGGACCGCCCAGTCCTGCGTGTCGTGGCGGGTGCCGTCGTAGGGCCAGGCCTCGCGCCGGACCCCTTCGAGGGTCATGCCGAGCCGCTCGGCCACCGCCGCGCTGCGGGCGTTGTCGGCGCGGCAGTGCCACTCGGCGCGGTGCATGCCCCGGGTGGTGAACGCCCAGTCCAGCACCGTGCGGCACGCCGCGGTGATCAGGCCGCGGCCCTCGGCGGCCGGGTCCAGCCAGCAGCCGACCTCGCAGGTGCCCGCCGCGGCGTCGAAGGCCACGAACATGACGCCGCCGACCAGGGTGCCGTCGAGCCTATGCCGTACAGGCGTGCGCCGTCCGCGGCCTGCCGCTGTGCGTACCGGCGCAGGGTGGCACGGGCGCCGTCGAGATCGTCGGTGACGACACGCGGCGCCCACCCAGGGCCGGATGTGCTCACGCGCCCGGTCGAGGTGGGCGGCGAACTCCTCGGCGTGCCACGTCTCGAGGGGGCGCAGGTCGGCGCCGTCCCGCAGCGGGAGGGAGAACATGAGGACCCCATTCACACAACAAGCGTTACGGTTATGTACGGTGGCAGCATGCCACGTCCCAAGGGAGATCACGAGGCCCGCCGCCGTGACGCCTCCGAGGCCGTCTGGCGGGTGCTGGCCGCGCACGGCTTCAGCGGCCTCACCATGCGTGCCGTGGCCGCCGAACTCGGCGCGAGCACCGGTCTCCTGACGCACTACTTCCGCACCAAGCGCGACCTGGTCGCCCACGCCCTCGACCTCCTGGAGCGGCGCACCGAGGCCCGCCCCAGGCGTGCCGCGGGGCAGGGCCTGGCCGCCGTACGGGCCGCGCTCCTGGACATCCTGCCGTTGACGGACGAGGCCACCGGCAGCAACCGCGTCTGGGTCTCCTCCTGGGACACCGCGCTCGCCGACCCCGGCCTGCGCGCCGACCACGCCCGCAGGTATGCGCGGAGCCGCGACAAGCTGTGCGAGCTGATCGCGGAGGCGCAGCGGCTCGGCGAGATCGCCCCCGGCGACCCGGAGCGCCTCGCCGCCGGCGCCCAGGCCTTCGTGCTCGGCCTGGTGGTCCAGGCGCTGCTCGACGCCCCGGCGTTCCCGGCGTCCCGCCAGATCCGGCTGGTCGACGACCACCTCGCCGCGCTGACCCCGGACGGCCGCGGCGCGATCGGCGGCTGACGCACGGCGAGGTGCTCTTGCCAAGGGCCGGGCGGACGTTCAGGATTGTCCCTTCTCGGATCACCTCCGAGGCCTCATCCGGCACGTGGACCAGGAGGTCCGGCTGTGGATTTCGGACTTGTGCTGCAGACCGATCCGCCCGCGTCGGCGGTCGTCGGGCTCATGCGGCGGGCGGAGCGGAGCGGCTTCCGCCACGGCTGGACCTTCGACTCGGCCGTCCTGTGGCAGGAGCCGTTCGTCATCTACAGCCGCATCCTCGAACACACCACACGGCTGACGGTGGGCCCCATGGTCACCAACCCGGGCACCCGGACCTGGGAGGTCACCGCCTCCACCTTCGCCACCCTCAACGACATGTACGGCAACCGCACCATCTGCGGCATCGGCCGCGGCGACTCCGCGATGCGCGTCGCGGGCCGCGAGCCGAACACGCTGGCCCGGCTCGGCGAGGCCATCGACGTCATCCGTGACCTCGCCGAGGGGCGTGAGGCGGACGTCGACGGGCAGCGGCTGCGGCTGCCGTGGGTGCGGGACGGGAAGCTGCCGGTGTGGATGGCGGCGTACGGCCCGAAGGCGCTCGCGCTCGCCGGGCGGAAGGCGGACGGGTTCATCCTGCAACTCGCCGACCCGTACCTGACCGCGTACATGGTGAAGGCCGTGCGCGACGCGGCGACCGCGGCCGGGCGCAGGGCGTCCGACGTGAAGATCTGCGTCGCCGCGCCCGCGTACATCGGCGACGACCTCGCGCACGCCCGCGAGCAGTGCCGGTGGTTCGGCGGCATGGTCGGCAACCACGTCGCCGACCTCGTCGCCCGGTACGGCGAAGAGTCGTCGGCGGTGCCGCAGGCCCTCACCTCGTACATCAAGGCCCGGCAGGGATACGACTACAGCCACCACGGGCGGGCCGGGAACCCCGACGCGGCGTTCGTGCCCGACGAGATCGTCGACCGCTTCTGCCTCCTCGGCCCCGTCGAGTCGCACCTCGAACGGCTGCGGGAGCTGCGCGAGTTGGGCGTCAACCAGTTCGCCGTGTACGCGATGCACGACGCCCGGGAGGACGTCATCGACGCGTACGGCTCGTCGGTCATCCCGAAGTTCTCCTGACGTCGGCCCCGAGGCCGGAGACGAACGCGAGCAGCAGGTCCGCGGCGCGCGGGGGTGCCTGGGGCGTGGGGGCCTCACCGGAGCTGTGGAGGAGTTCCAGCCGCAGGCCGGGAACAGCCCGGTAGCGGTCGGCCGTCCGGCGCCGCCGGAGGTGGTCCGCGCCGCCCAGGACGGCCAGCACAGGCAGGTCCAACCGGCCCAGCCGCACGGGGAGTTCGCGTTGCCCGAGGCAGTTGAAGGCGTCCCGTGAAGCCGCGGTGAGCGCGAGGTACGTCATGCCGCGCACCCTCATGACGATCCGGTCGGGGATGTCGGTCTCGCGCCGGGCGGCAGTCTCCGGGCCCCGGCCGGCGGGGTCGTCGCCCAGCAT
>RBWT01000286.1 GCA_004010275.1 Streptomyces huasconensis | reverse complement strand
GTTGGCGGTGGTGTGCGGCGCGCGCGCAGGCCGTGGCGGGCGGCGGCCGCGCGCCGGGCGGGCCGCTCGTCGTGCGCCCAGCGGCCGAGGCGCGGCAGACGGCGGAGGGCTCCTCCTCGGCGAGGGCGGCGAGCAGTTCGTCGGCCCGGGCGTGGGCGCAGTCGACGAGCGGCTTCGGTGAGGTCGTCGACGGCCCGGTGGCGGTGGGTGTGGAGCAGCGCCTGTGCGGCGGAGCCGACGGTGGCGTCGGGCGCGGCCTCCAGCGGCCGCTCGTCGGTGAACCAGCGGACGAGGTGCGGCTGTACGCCCGCGGGGTCGGCGGCGAGGAGTCCGGCGACGGCGTCGAGGCAGCGGCCCGAGGTGCCCGGCGGCCCGTCGCGCACGACGCGCCGCCGCAGCAGCGCGAACCGCGAGGCCTCCCCCAGCGGCAGCCCCAGCCAGAAGGCGTCGAACAGGCCGCGCTCGGCGAGGAACTTGGAGCACCGGAAGGTAGGGCTCCGCGTCGGGCACACGCTGCAACGTCCCGCGCAGCAGACGCACGGCCCACCACCGGGCCTCGGCCACCGCCTCCGCGTCACCGCCCGACGCGGCCTTCGCCTCACCGCCGGACGCCGCCTTCGCGTCACCGCCGGACGCCGCCTCCGCGTCGCTGCCCGACGCCGCCTTCGCCTCCACCTCACCGCCCGCCACCGCCTCCACCTCACCGCCCGACGTTGCCTTCGCCTCACCGCCCGGCACCGCCTCCTGCGTGAGGTCGGTCAGCGCCTCCGCCAACTCCCCCAACCGCTCGCCGAGTTCCGACGGGCCGCGCTGCCGGGCCAGGGACAGCAGGGCCTCGGTCACGGGGCCGATGCGGTGGCGCGGCACCGGGGCCGGGCGGTCGGGGGCGGGGCCGCGGCGGCGCTGCTCCGGGACCACCGGGGAGCGGGCCGTGCCCCGGTGCCGGTGGACCAGGCAGGCCAGGGCGCCGTCCACGTCGAGGTGCGTGCCCTGGAGCCAGTCGGCCACCTCCTCGTGCGCGAAACGGTAGCCCGTGCCCGCCGGTACGAGCAGGCCCTCCGTCAGCACGGCCGACGCCCACCCCGCGCAGCCGGGGGAACCGGGGAGCCCGCCCCACGGGAAGACGTCCTCGAAGGAGGCCTGGTCCAGCTCCCCCTGCGCCGGCCCCAGGCAGCGCCGCGCCGCCTCGTGGACCTGCCCGGACACCTTCGCGGCGAGGCGTCGTACGCCGGTGCCGCGCAGTCCGTTCGCCGCCGCGAGCCGCACCGCGACCCGCAGGCACAGCAGATCCAGGTGGGCGGCGAAGACCTCGTCCCGCCCGGGGGTGCCCGGCGGCGGCGCGTCGGGGCGGGCCGCGCGCACCTCACCGAGCAGCCGCAGGGTCAGCGGGTGCCGCGCGTCGGCCTCGGCGAGCGCCCCCTCCGGGATGCCGTACCGCGCGCGGGCCTGACGTGCCTGCGGCTCGGACAGATCGCCGAGTCGTACGCGACGGGGGAAGCCGGAGACGGCGTCCGTCCCTGTCGCCGCCCCGTGGAGCAACGCCCTGTCGAAGTGCGCCCCCGCCTGCTCCCAGTACTCCTCCCGGCAGGCGATGACAAGGCGCGTGCCCGTGTCCCGCAGCCAGGCCGCCGTGCCGCGCTCCACGCACCAGGCGCTCGGCGGGCAGGGGCGGCATCTCCTCGGGCCCGTCGAGCAGCAACAGCAGCGGCCGCCCCGCGTCCCGTACGAGTCGTGCCACGCGCCCTGCCGAGACGTCCCCGAGCCCCTCGCTGCCCGGCACCTCCTGCGCGGCCGCCAGGATGATCCGTCCGCCCGGCCGAGGGCCCGCTCCTCGGCGTCGGCGACGGACGAGTCCGTGCCCCGCAGATCGGCGCCGCGCAGCCACAGCGTCGGCGCGGGCTGCCGCCCTGGGCACGCCGGGCGGCGAGCGCGGCCAGCTCCGTCGTACGCCCCGTGCCGGGGTTCCCGACCAGGCCGAGCACGTGCGCCGGGCCGTCGAGGAAGGCGTCGAACTCCCGCGTCACCTCCGGCCGTTCGACCGGTTCCAGGGGGGCCTCGCCAGGCCCGTCGGAGCCCGCCGAGGTGGCCGTCAGGTGCAGGGCTCCCGCCAGGTTGAGGTCATGGCCGTACCCGGGCACGGTCGCTGCGTTGCGGGCGATCAGCTCCGCGAGCGCCCGCCGGGATCGGCGGCGGCCGCCTCCCGCAGCGGGATCGCGAAGCCGGGCGGGCGGTGGGTGCCGGGCGCGTCGCCCGGTGGGCGGGGGCCCGGGTCCCGGGGCAGCAGCGCCGTGCCGAGGACGGCGAGGACCGCGCCGGACGCGGCGTCCACGACCGGCCGCCCGTCGCCCGCCGCCGGGCCGCAGCGCGTCGGCGCCGTCCGTGCCGATCGCCAGTTCCAGGGCGGTGCCCACCGAGTGCTCGCGGTCGGCCGCGGCGTACGTCACCGGGGACGAGCCGAGGACGCGTGCCTGGCGCCAGCCGGGCGCGGCGATCCGCACATAGGCGCCGGTCGCCACGGAGTCCCGTACGGCCAGGGGCAGGGGCCGCAGTCCGAGGCCCTCGGTGCGCACGAGCGCGAGGCCGGCGCCGGGCAGCGCCACGACGGCGTCGGCGGGCACCACGCAGGTGCGTCCGTCCGGCGCGTGCAGGACGATCCGCGTGAGGCCGTCGACGGCCTCGTGGCTGGTGACGACCGTGCCGTACTCGTCGGCGGCGAACCCCGTGCCCCGCGGGCGCCCCACCGGGTCGCACACCTGCGCGAGGGCTGGTCCCGGCACCGTCCGGCCGCTCCGCTCCCCCGCGGCCGCGGCGTCCCCGGCGCCCTCGGCCTGCGGACCCCGTCCCGCCATGCTCGAACCTCCCGGCTGATCCCCGTCCGTCGACCGTAGGTCGGCGGTGATCAGCGGAACAGAACTCGACGCGAACGCGCCCCCTTCCGCTCCCTCGGTTCACTCCGAGCGCCTGCCCGAAGGGGTGAATCGGCGCGGTGAGATGGAAACACCTTGAGTGGGGGGACCGTGGGGGGAACGTGGAGCGGCGTACCGGTGTCCGCCGCTCCACGACGGAGCGAGGCCCCACCACGGCGAGGCTGCACGACGAGCGGGATACGAGCGGTCCTCGCTCAGGCGAAGACGGCCAGGCTCTTGGCCTTGCCCCGCGACTCCTCCGCGAGGACCAGGAAGCGGCCCTCCGGGTCGAAGACGGCGACGGCGCCCACACCCGCGTACTCCTCGGGCATGTCGATCCGGACGCCGTTGAGCAGCAGCCGGCCGCGCTTGTCGTCCACCTCCCAGCGAGGGAAGGCCCGCTCGGCGGCCTCGGCCACCGGCATCACCGTCAGCTCTTCCTGGAGCTGGTCCAGGGTCTTGGCCGCGTCCAGCTTGTACGGCCCGACGCGGGTGCGGCGCAGCGCGGTGAGATGGCCGCCGACGCCGAGGCCCGCGCCGAGGTCGCGGGCGAGCGCCCGGATGTACGTCCCCGAGGAGCAGACGACCGAGACGACCAGGTCGAGGACAGGGGTGCCGTCCTCGGCGACGGCGTCGCGGACGTCGTACACGGTGAAGGCGGAGACCGTCACCGGCCGGGCCGGGATCTCGAACTCCTCGCCCTTGCGGGCGCGCGCGTACGACCGCTTGCCGTCGATCTTGATGGCGCTCACCTTGGAGGGCACCTGCATGATGTCGCCGGAGAGCTTGGCGATGCCCGCGTCGATCGCCTCACGGGTGACCTGGGAGGCGTCGGCGGACGAGGTGATCTCGCCCTCGGCGTCATCGGTGATGGTGTTCTGCCCGAGGCGGATGGTGCCCAGATACTCCTTCTCGGTCAGCGCCAGGTGGCCGAGGAGCTTGGTGGCGCGCTCCACCCCGAGCACGAGGACGCCCGTCGCCATGGGGTCCAGGGTGCCCGCGTGACCGACGCGGCGGGTCTTGGCGATCCCGCGCATCTTGGCCACCACGTCGTGCGAAGTGAAGCCGGACGGCTTGTCGACGATGACAAGTCCGTCCGGCGTCGTGGTGCTGCTCTTGCTCATGCGCGGGCGTCGCCGTCCGTCTCGTCCGTGTCGTCCTCGGGCTTCTTGTACGGGTCCGCGTCACCGGCGAACTCGGCGCCCGCGGAGACCTCCCGCACCTTCTCGTCCGACATCCGGGCCTTGTCGAGGAGGTCCTCGATGGCCCGGGCGTTGTCCGGCAGGGCGTCCGCGACGAAGGACAGGGTCGGCGTGAACTTCACGCCCGCGGCCTGGCCGACCGCCGAACGGAGGACGCCCTTGGCGCTCTCCAGGCCCGCCGCGGCGGCGGCGCGGTCCTCGTCGTCGCCGTAGACCGTGTAGAAGACGGTCGCCTCCCGCAGGTCACCGGTCACCCGGGTGTCCGTGATGGTCACGTGCGTCCCGAGCCGCGGGTCCTTGATCCCGCGCTGCAGCTTCTGAGCAACCACCTCTCGAATGAGGTCCGCCAGCCTTTTCGCCCGCGCGTTGTCGGCCACTGCTCCGTCTCCCTTATCCCCGGGCATTCCCTGGGCTTGTCTTGCTGTTGTTCAGTCGTCGTCGCCGTGCAGCCGCCGTCGGACCGACAGCAGCTCCACTTCGGGCCGGGCGGCGACGAGGCGCTCGCACCGGTCCAGTACGTCCGTGAGATGGCCCCAGTCACCCGCCACCGCGGCGAGGCCGATCTCGGCCCTGCGGTGCAGATTCTGACCGCCCACCTCCGCCACGCTCACCGCGTACTTCCGCTGGAGCTCGGCGACGATCGGGCGGACGACAGAGCGTTTCTCCTTCAGCGAATGTACGTCGCCGAGGAGCAGATCGAAGGACAGAGTCCCCACATACATGTGTATCCGGATGTCCCGCCGGTACGGGTTCGGTGCCCCGCCAACCACTTGGCAGGGACACAAGAACCGTACACGGAACGGCCGGGGCCGATCGACGGGATTTCTCCCCTCGACCGGCCCCGACACTGACCGCGCGGATCAGACTGCCGCATGGGCAGTCACTGCCGTGAGGCAGTCGATCAGCCGCGCGGCTTCTCGCGCATCTCGTACGTCGCGATGACGTCGTCGACCTTGATGTCGTTGAAGTTGCCGAGGTTGATACCGCCCTCGAAGCCTTCGCGGATCTCGGTGACGTCGTCCTTGAAGCGGCGCAGACCCTCGATGTTGAGGTTCTCCGCGATGACCTTGCCGTCGCGCAGCAGGCGGGCCTTGGTGTTGCGCTTGACCTCGCCCGAGCGGATGAGGACACCGGCGATGTTGCCGAGCTTGGACGAGCGGAAGACCTCGCGGATCTCCGCGGTGCCGAGCTCGACCTCCTCGTACTCCGGCTTGAGCATGCCCTTGAGGGCCGCCTCGATCTCCTCGATGGCCTGGTAGATCACCGAGTAGTAGCGGACGTCGACGCCCTCGCGCTCCGCCATCTGCGCGGCACGGCCGGCCGCGCGGACGTTGAAGCCGATGACGATGGCGTCGGAGCCCATCGCCAGGTCGATGTCCGATTCGGTGACCGCACCCACACCGCGGTGCAGGACGCGGATGTCGACCTCTTCGCCGACGTCCAGCTGGAGCAGCGAGGACTCGAGAGCCTCCACCGAACCGGACGCGTCACCCTTGATGATGATGTTGAGGTCCTGGACCAGGCCGGCCTTGAGCACCTGGTCGAGGTCCTCGAGGGAGACCCGGCGGGTGCGCTTGGCGAACGCGGCGTTGCGCTCACGGGCGGCACGCTTCTCGGCGATCTGACGGGCCGTACGGTCCTCGTCGACGACCAGGAAGTTGTCGCCCGCGCCCGGGACGTTGGTGAGACCGAGCACGAGGACCGGAGTCGACGGGGTCGCCTCCTCCACGTTCTCGCCCTTGTCGTCGAGCATGGCGCGGACTCGGCCGTAGGCGTCACCGGCGACCATCGTGTCGCCGACGCGGAGAGTACCGCGCTGGACGAGGACGGTCGCGACGGCGCCGCGGCCCTTGTCGAGGTGGGCCTCGATGGCGATGCCCTGCGCGTCCTGCTCCGGGTTGGCCCGCAGGTCGAGCGAGGCGTCCGCGGTCAGGACCACGGCCTCGAGCAGCTGCTCGATGTTGAGGCCCTGGCGCGCGGAGATGTCGACGAACATCGTGTCGCCGCCGTACTCCTCGGCCACCAGACCGAACTCGGTGAGCTGACCGCGCACCTTGACCGGGTCGGCGCCCTCGACGTCGATCTTGTTGACCGCGACCACGATCGGCACGTCGGCCGCCTTGGCGTGGTTCAGCGCC
This sequence comes from Streptomyces huasconensis, assembly GCA_004010275.1. Lineage (GTDB taxonomy): Bacteria > Actinomycetota > Actinomycetes > Streptomycetales > Streptomycetaceae > Streptomyces > Streptomyces huasconensis. Next base: position 776 of record RBWT01000286.1, on the reverse strand, counting down.
TCGATCGTCTGCGGCATCACACCGTCGTTCGCCGCGACCACGAGGATCGCGATGTCGGTGGACTTCGCACCACGGGCACGCATGGCGGTGAACGCCTCGTGACCGGGGGTGTCGATGAAGGTGATGGCGCGCTCTTCGCCGTTCACCTCGGTCGCGACCTGGTAGGCACCGATGTGCTGGGTGATGCCACCGGCCTCGCCCGCGACGACGTTCGTCTTGCGGATCGCGTCGAGCAGGCGGGTCTTGCCGTGGTCGACGTGACCCATGACCGTGACGACCGGCGGACGCGAGACGAGCATGTCCTCGCCGCCCTCGTCCTCACCGAACTCGATGGAGAACGACTCGAGCAGCTCGCGGTCCTCCTCCTCCGGGCTGACGATCTCCAGGACGAAGTTCATCTCGTCCGCGAGGAGCTTCAGCGTCTCGTCGGAGACGGACTGCGTGGCGGTGACCATCTCGCCGAGGTTCATCATCACGCCGACGAGCGACGCCGGGTTGGCGTTGATCTTCTCGGCGAAGTCGGTCAGCGAGGCACCGCGCGACAGGCGGACGGTCTGTCCGTTGCCGCGAGGCAGCATGACGCCGCCCACCGACGGGGCCTGCATGGCCTCGTACTCCTGGCGCCTCTGCCGCTTCGACTTGCGGCCACGACGGGCGGGCCCGCCGGGACGGCCGAACGCGCCCTGCGTGCCACCACGGGCACCGGGACCACCGGGACGGCCACCGAAGCCGGGACGACCGCCGAAGCCGCCGCCACCACCGGGACGACCGGCACC
>RBWT01000285.1 GCA_004010275.1 Streptomyces huasconensis | reverse complement strand
ACCACGCCTTCGCCGCCGTCGGCGACCCGCGCGTCCTCCTCGTCGGCGGGCCACCACGCCCCGGCCGGGCCACGTCCTGCTGCGGCTCCAGTCGTTCGCCGAGGAGCCGCTGTCCTGCCCGGTCCGCGTCCACTTCCCGGCGGCCGCGCGCACCGCGCGGACTACCTCGGCACGCCGGGTGCCCGACTGCCGCTGGAGGACGGACAGGTGCGCGTCGACCTGCCCGCCCTCGGAACGGCCGCCCTGCTACTCGTACGCCCCTGAAGGCCTCACCAGGTGTTCCCGTACGTCCGCACGAAGGAGAACGTGTGTACCGGCTCGACCCGCGCTACGCCCCGGCCCCGGGCGCCGTCCTCGCCACCGGCTGGCGGGCCGTCGCCGCCCTGCTGGCCCACGGCCCCGCCACCGTCGCGGTGGACGGCCCACCGACGGTCGACTGGGACCGCCTCGCCACCCGCCTGACCGAGGAACTGGCCGCGCTCGGCACACCCGTGCGGACCCTGGACCTGCGCGCCCACCACGCCCCGCCCGACACCGTGCGCAGCCGCACCGACACCACCGACGATCCCTACTACGCGAGGCTCGCCGACAACTCCCTGCGGGACCTCTTCGACGACCTGCCCGATCCGAAGCCGCCCGCGACCGGGGAACTGCTGCTCGTGCACGGGCCCGGCGCGTCCCTCCTCCCGCACGACCTGCTCTGGTACGCCGACCTGCCCAAACGCCACGCCGAGGCCGCCGTGGCCGCGGGCACCGGACGCAACCTCGGACTGCCGCACGAACGGGGCGATGTGCGGCGGCTGTTCTACATCGACTGGCCCGTCCTCGACCGGCATCGCGACGCGCTCGCCCCCCGCCTCGACGGCTGGCTCGACGTCCAGGACCCGAACACCCCACCTACATCGACGGCGACGGCCTGCGCGCCACCCTCGCGGCGCTGGCCCGGCGCCCGTTCCGCACCCGGCCGTACTTCAACTCCACGCCCTGGGGCGGCCACTGGGCCCAACGCGTACTCGGCTTCGACCGCGCGGCCCGCAACACCGCCCTCGGCTACGAACTCATCGCCCCCGAAGCCGGCGTCCTCATCGGCACCCACCCGGGACAGCAGGCAGAGATCCCCTTCCAACTGCTGTGCGTCCTGCACCCCGAGGCGATGCTCGGCCCCCAGGTGAGCGCCCGCTTCGGCACGTCCTTCCCGATCCGCTTCGACTACCTCGACACCGTGGACGGCGGCAACCTCTCGGTGCACTGCCACCCCAAAGAGACCTACATGCGGGAGCGGTTCGGCTGGCCCTACACCCAGCACGAGACGTACTACCTGACCCTGGCCCGCCCCGGCGCGCGCGTCTTCCTGGGCCTGCGCGAGGACGCCGACCTGGACCTCTTCCGCAAGGAGATCGAGGAGGCCGCGCACGACGGCGTGCCGATGGACCCCGAGGACCACGTCATGACCTTCCCCGCCGCACCGGGCCGCCTCTTCATGATCCCGGCGGGCACCCCGCACGCCTCCGGCACCGGAAACGTCGTCCTGGAGATCAGCGCCACCCCCTACCTCTACTCCCTGCGCCTCTACGACTGGCTGCGCCCGGACGCGAACGGCGAGCCCCGCCCGCTCCCGTACGAACACGGCCTCGCCAACCTGGAGACCGAACGGCGCGGCGCGGCCGTCGCACGCGATCTCGTCCAGGAACCGCGCACCCTGCGCCGGGGCGCGGGCTGGCGTGAGGAACTGCTCGGCGCCCTGGAGGAGATGTTCTACGAGGTGCGGCGCCACGTCCTCGACGCCGGTGCGGTGGCCGACGACGACACGGCGGGCCGCTTCCACGTCCTGAACGCGGTGGAGGGCGAGGGCGTCGTGGTGCGCACGGCGGCGGGTGAGCGGCACACCCTGTCGTTCGCCGAGACGCTGACAGTGCCCGCCGCCGTCGGCCGCTACCAGCTGGCGGCGATCGGCGAACGCCCCGTCAAGGTCGTCAAGGCCCTGGTCCGGCCCGACTCCTGCTGCGGTGACGCATGAGACCCGCCCCGGGACCCGCCCTGAGACCCGTCCTGGAGATCGGCGGTACGCATGTGACGGCCGCCCTCGCCGACCCGCACACCGCGACCGTCGCCCGCAGCGTGCGGCGGCCCCTCGACGCCCGGGGCACCGCCGAACACATCCTCGGCGGCGGTGGTCCACTGCGCCGGAGACCTGGAGGCGGCGCCCGGAGAGGTCTGGGGCGTGGCGGTGCCAGGCCCTTTCGACCACGACAAGGGCATCGCCCGCTTCGAAGGCGTCGGCAAGTTCGACGACCTGTACGGCATCGACGTGCGGTCCGTGCTCCTGGACGGCGTGTGGCCGCGCCCGGCGGAGACGGTGTTCCTGAACGACGCCCACGCCTTCCTCCTCGGCGAGTGGCACGCGGGCGCGCGCGCGGACACCACCGCTGCGTCGGCATCACCCTGGGGACGGGCGTCGGTTCCGCCTTCGCGGTCGACGGCGACGTACGGCGGACGGGGCCGGGGGTGCCGCCGCAGGGCCGCGTCGACCTGCTCAGGGTCGGCGGCAGACCGCTGGAGGACTCGGTGTCGCGCCGCGCGATCCTGGCGCGTTACGGCGGCGACGCGGCGGGTGCGCCGGACGGTGCTCTGGACGGCGCCCTGGACGGCGCTGTGGACGTGCGGGAGATCGCCGGCCGGGCGCGGGCGGGGGAGCGGCGCGCGCGCCTGGTCTTCGACGAGACCTTCATGTTCCTCGGCGCCGTCCTCGCCCCCTGCCTGCGTGCCTTCGACGCGACGGTCCTCGTCGTCGGCGGCGCCATGGCGGCCTCATGGGACCTGATCCGCCCGGCCCTGCGCGCCGGACTCGGGGACACACCGGTCGCGCTGCGCGCCGGCGCGCTCGGAGAGAACGCGGCGCTGATCGGGGCGGCGGCGTACGTGACCTGAGACGGTGGGCAGGAAGGCGTGAAGGACACGCTGAACACGCTGGGATCGGTGGGGTGTTGGACGGGACGGAACGGTACAGAAAGGGCGGCCAGCCCACCCTGCGGGACGTCGCCGAACGCGCGGGCGTCAGCGCGATGACCGCGTCCCGGGTCCTGCGTGACGATCCGCAGGTGCTGCCCGCCACGCGCGAGCGGGTCAGGGCCGCGGCGACCGCGCTCGGCTACCGGCCCAACGCGGTGGCCCGCAGCCTCCGGCTCGGCCGGGGCTCGGGTCTGGTCGGGCTCGTCGTCACCAACCTCGCCAACCCCTTCTACTCACGGCTGGCCCTCGGCGTCGACTCCGTCGTCGTCCAGGACGGGCTGAAGACGGTCATCGGCAACACCGGGCAGGACCCGGACGCCGAACGGGAACTGGTGGCCGACCTCGTGGCCCGCCGCGTCGACGGGATCATCGCCGTGCCCGCGGGGGCCGACCAGCGTCACCTGGCCGCGGCGGTGGCCGAAGGGGTGCCGGTGGTCCTCGCCAGCCGCCCGCCCGAAGGCTTCGCCGCCGACTGTGTCCTGGTCGACGACTTCGGCGGCGCCCATGACGCCACGGCCCGCCTCGTGGAGCGGGGGCACCGCCGGATCGGCTTCCTCGGCTCGCCGCCCGCCGTGCACACCGGCACCGAACGGCTGCGCGGTTACGCGGCAGCCCTGTCCGCGGCGGGGCTCGCCATCGACGACCGTCTCGTGCGCCAGGGCCAGACGGAACCCCATGAGGCCACGCGCGCCGCAACCGACCTGCTCGCGCTGCCCGACCCGCCGACCGCGCTGTTCTGCTCCAACAACCGCAACACCATAGGGGCGTTCCGCGCGATCCGCGCCCTGCGGTCCTGCGGCGGCGCCGACGTCGCCCTCGCGGGCTTCGACGACTTCGAACTGGCCGACGCGCTGGGGATGCCCCTCACTCTCGTCGCCTACGACAGCGACGAACTCGGCCGCGCCGCCGCCCGCCTCCTCGCGACCCGCCTGCACACCGACGAACCCGGCGCGGCCACCAGCAGGCGCCCAGAGCCACCGCCTCGGCAGATCGTGGTGCCGACGAGCCTGGTGGAGTACGGGGGGTAGCCCGCGGGCCGAGGAGCGGCAGAACTTCCGGGGGTCTCGGCGCGGGGCGGAACCGCCCATGGCGCCCGTACGTTGAGCGGGCGGGTCGCGTCTCGCGTGGCCGCCGAGCGGATGGCTGTCGAGGAGACCGGCGTCGAGGAGATGGCCGCCGGTCACCGCACCGAGCGGTGGGGGGCGCGGACGAGGGGACGGAGGGCAGGCGTGTCGCAGCAGAGCCGTGCCGCGCGCCTGGCCGCCTCCGCGCTCTCCCTCGTCGTCACCGTCCTCGCCCTCTTCGCCCCGTCCGCCGCGACGGGCGTACGGCACGCCTGCCCCCGAGCCGCTCACCCACCACACGGTGGCGGCTCACGCGGGCAAGCAGACCGGGCCCGAGGACGTCCCGCCCTCGTGCGGCTCCGCGCACCGCCTCGACACCCACCTCCCGGCGCCGCACCCGGCGGGGGCCGCGCGCACGGCGTCCGACCCGGCGCCGCACCGCGCCACGGGCGGCCCGGCCACGCACCCGACTGCCCCCGCATACGGGCACATCAGGCGGCCGACCCCGCCGCCCCCAGGGCCCCGCCCCTCCCGATGAGCGAGCAGACCGTCCCCGACGCGTGACCCGGCGCCCACCGCGCCGCCCGGTCACGTGTCCTTCCGCCCTGCCCTCATCGTGGAGAACCCATGTCCCGTGCGCCCAACTCCGGTGCGCCCAAGCCGCGTAAGCCCGTCTCCCGCGCGCCCCTGTGGCGGGCCGTCGTCGCGCTGTGCGTCGTCGCCCTCTCGCTCTACGTCGCCCTCACCCAGACCGCCCGCCTCGGCCTCGACCTGCGGGGCGGCACTCACATCGTCCTGGAGACCAAGGATTCGCCCACCGTCACAGCCGACGCCGCGTCCACCGACCGTGCCCTGGAGGTGCTGCGGCAGCGCGTCGACGCGCTCGGTGTCGCCGAACCCGGCATCGCCCGCTCCGGCGAGAAGCGGATCATCGTCGAACTCCCCGGCGTCCAGGACCCCCGCAAGGCCGCCGAAGTCATCGGCCGCACCGCCCAGCTGACGGTCCACCCGGTGACGGGGGAGCGCCCCGAACCGGGCGGGAAGAAGCCCGCGGCTGACGGCTCGCGCACCCTGCCCGACCCCGACCGCCCGGGGAACCACCTCGTCCTCGGCCCCACCGTGCTCTCCGGGGCGGGCGTCAAGGACGCCGAGGCGCGCCTGACCAGCAGTCCCTGGCAGGCTGGACCGTCTCGCTCGACTTCCGCGACAAAGCCGGCGACGCGTGGGCGCGCGTCACCGGCAAGGCGGCGTGCGCACCGCAGGGAGCACCCGAGCGGCGCGTCGCCATCACCCATCGACGACAAGATCATCTCGGCGCCCGGCGTCAACCCCGACGTGCGGTGCGGCATCGGCATCACCGGCGGCGAGACCCAGATCACCGGGGGATTCGGCCAGACCGAGGCCCGGGACCTCGCCGCGCTCGTCAAGGGCGGCGCCCTGCCGGTGCCCGTCGACATCGTCGAGCAGCGGACCGTCGGCCCCACGCTGGGCGCCGACGCCATCGCCGCGAGCACCGAGGCCGCCCTCATCGGCATCGCCCTGACCGCGCTGTTCATCACCGTCGTCTACCGCCTTCTCGGCGCCCTCGCGGCCCTCGCCCTCGCCCTCTACGGACTCATCTCGTACGCCGCTCTGATCGCGCTCGGCGCGACGCTGACCCTGCCCGGCCTCGCCGGCTTCGTCCTGGCCATCGGCATGGCCGTCGACGCCAACGTCCTCGTCTTCGAACGGGCGCGGGAGGAGTACCTCGGGCGTCCCGGTGGCCGCTCCACGGACCTGGTCAAACCGGTGCGCACCGGGTTCGCCAAGGCGTGAGCGCGGTGATCGACTCGAACGTGACGACACTGCTCGCCGCCGGACTGCTGTTCTTCTTCGCCACCGGGCCCGTCAAGGGCTTCGGCGTCACCTTGTGTGTCGGTGTCCTCGCGTCCATGGTCACGGTCGGCTCGTCATCACGCGGGTCCTCGCCGACTTCGCCGTCGCCCGCCCCTTCGTGCGCCGGCGCCCCGCCCTGACCGGCATCGCCTCAACGGGCCGCGTCCGCACCTGGCTGGCCCGTCGCGACCCGGACCTGGTCTGGCACCGCCGCCGCTGGCTCGGTGCCAGTGCGCTGCTGGTCGCCGCGGCGGTCGCGGGCATCGTCCTGCGCGGCCTCGACTTCGGCGTCGAGTTCACCGGCGGCGTCTCGTCGAGTACAGCACCAGCAGGTCCGTCGACGCCGACACGGCCCGCGGCGCGGTGTCGGACGCCGGGTTCCCGCGCGCCGTGGTGCAGGAGTCAGGCCGACGGCGACATCACCGTACGCACGGAACGGCTCACCGACGACGAACAGCGGCGCGTCCTGCGGGCGTTGGAGGAGCCAGGCGGCAACGTCACCGTCGAGCGCGACGAACTGATCGGCCCGAGCCTCGGGGCCGAGCTGCGGCAGAAGGCCCTGATCGCCCTCGGCATCGCCGTCGCCGCCCAGTTGATCTACCTGAGCGTGCGCTTCCGCTGGACGCTCGCGGCGGCGGCCGTGTCCGCCATGGTCCACGACGTGCTGCTGGTGGTGGGCCTCTTCGCCTGGCTGGGCAAGCCGATCGACAGCGTCTTCCTCGCGGAGGTCCTCACCGTGATCGGCTACTCGGTCAACGACACGGTCGTCGTCTTCGACCGCGTACGCGAGGGCCGGCGCCGTGACCCGCGCGCGGGCCTGGTGGCCGTCGCCAACCGGGCCGTCGTGCAGACGCTGCCGCGCACCGTGAACACGGGGATGGGCGCGCTGTTCATCCTGAGCGCGCTCTTCGTGCTCGGGGGCGACTCTCTCGCGGACTTCTCCCTGGCGCTGATCGCCGGGGTGATGGTCGGCATGGCCTCGACGGTCTTCACGGCCGTCCCCATCGCCGTCGCTCTGGAGCGGCGCAACCCGGCGCCGCCGCGTCCGGCCGGGTCGGGAGCGCGGGGCCGAAGGCGGCGGAT
>RBWT01000284.1 GCA_004010275.1 Streptomyces huasconensis | reverse complement strand
GCGGATGGGGCTGGGACCGGGGCCCCGGCCGACACGGCGGCGGCCCGGGCCGGGGCCGGGGCGGATGGGACCGGGGCCCCGGCCGGTACGGCGGCTGCCCATGGCTCGTGATGTTCCGCTTCGCAAGAGCCTGTTGGCCCGGCTGCTCGTCGTGTCCGTGCTCGTTTCCATAGGGTCGGTCGCCGCGACCGCGTGGCTCGCCGCGCAGACCACCTCCGGTGCGCTGCGGCAGGAGCAGGGGCAGGTGCTCGCCGACGACGCCCGTATCTACGACCGGCTCCTCGGCGTCGGCGCGGCCGCGCCCGCCTGGCGGGGCGCCGGTCAGGCCGTACGGGAACTGGCCCGGAGCACCGGCCGCCGCGTCGCCCTCACCACGCAGGACCGCAAGGTCATCGCGGACTCCGCGGCCCCCTCGAAGCACACCCCCCTGCCCCCGAACGCCTCCGCCGTCCTCGACCCGCTCGCCGTGGACACGACGCTGTCCGCCGGGCGGGGCGACGAGGACGCGGGAGCCGACCGCGTCGACCCGCGCGTGGTCGGCCCGTACCGCCTGACGCGGCGCGAACGCAAGCAGCTGCGGGCCGCCGCCGACCGCGGGGCGGCCTGTCTGTCCGAGTTCGGCGTCGCCTCCGACATCGTCGTCGGCCCCGGCGGCCGCCCCTCCCTGCGCATCGACAACGACCCCGGTGGCCTCTTCAAGACCCGCTGCCACACTCCCTTGCTCGACGTACCGACCGCGACCGAGTTCAAGGCCCTGGAGAAGCTCGGCTCCCTCACCGACGCGTGCATGAGGCGGCGCGGCCTCTCTCCCGTCGAGGTCAGGCTCGACGTGGCCGGGCGCTCCGGTCCGAAGCCGGTCGGCGCGGTCCCGACGTACGTACCCGCCGTACCCGCCCCACCCGCCGCGGATGACCGAGCCTCCGCCGCCGACGGCCCCGGCGAGTTCCGCCAGTCGCCGCCAACCCCCGGCCCGGACCCCAGCGGCCCCGGAGCCACCGCCGCCGCCGAAGCCGGCGCCGCCACCACGGCCTGCGTCGACAGCGCCCCTCCGCGAACAGCTCGCCCCTTACGTCTCCTCGCCCGCCCTGCTCTTCATCACCAGCCCCGACGGTTCCCGCAGCACCCCCGGCTTCAGCCTCTCGGGGGCCAACACCGCCCGCCTCGCGGGGCTCGCCGCGGCCGTCCTCGCCGTCACCGTCGCCGTCACCGCGCTCGCCGCGGCCAGGCTGACCCGGCCGCTGCGGGCGCTGACCGCCGCGACCCGGCGCATGACGACGGGCGAGGCGAGCGAACCGGTGCCCGCGAAGGTCAGCCGTTCGGCCGGCGAGATCAGCCAACTGGCCACCGCCTTCAACGACATGGCCGCCCACCGCAAGGCCCTGGAGGAACAGCGCAAGGCCATGGTGAGCGACGTCGCACACGAGCTGCGCACCCCGCTCTCCAACATCCGCGGCTGGCTGGAGGCGGCCGAGGACGGCGTGGTCGAGACCGACCCGGCGCTGGTCACCTCGCTCCTCGAAGAGGCCCTGCTGCTCCAGCACATCGTCGACGACCTCCAGGACCTCGCAGCCGCCGACGCCGGCACGCTGCGCCTGCGCCGCGAGCCGGTACGCGCCGCCGAGATCGCCGAGCAGGTGGCGGCGGCGCACCAGGCGCGGGCGGACGCCGCCGGGGTGAGACTCAGGGCGACGGTGCTCGGCGACCCCCGGGTCATGGCCGACCCGCTGCGGCTGCGCCAGGCGATCGGCAACCTCGTATCCAACGCGATCCGGCACACCCCGGAGGGCGGCAGCGTACGGATCACCTGCCGCGGTACGGGGGATGAGGTGCTGATCGAGGTCGCCGACACCGGGACGGGGATCGCGGCCGCCGAACTGCCGCACGTCTTCGACCGCTTCTGGCGCGCGGACAAGTCGCGCACGAGGGCGACGGGAGGCAGTGGCCTCGGCCTGTCCATCGTGCGGAAGCTGGCGGAGGCGCACGAGGGCGCGGTGACGGCGGAGAGCGTGCTGGGGAAGGGGTCGCTGTTCACGGTGCGGTTGCCGAGCGCGTGCGGCGCGGAGCGTCCGTCAGGCACAGGCGAGTTGCCGGTGGAGCGTGGGTAGGACACCGGTGGAGCGCGGGCAGGACAAGAGCCCCGGTCGATCACCTCTGCCGACCGAGGCTCTCTCTCTGCCCCCGGACCCGACGCGGCGGCGACACTCCCCCGAGCTACGCGCTGTGCGCGAGTACCGGCGGGCCAGGTCCGATGTAGTGATCACATCAGGCCCCGCCAACAGATCGCTAACATGTGGCCAACGGTCGGCCGACAAGCGACGGGCGGCCCGGGGAGACGGCGTGAGTGGAACGGCGTGATGAAACGGCGTAAGTGAAACAGTGTGAGTGAAACAGCGTGAGTGAACGGGAGGAACCGCGGTCCGGTCTGCGGTTCGGGCTGCTCGGCGCGCCCGCCGTGTACGACGCCACGGGGGAGCCGCGTCCCGTGCGCAGCGCCAAGGGGCGTGCCCTGCTGGCCGCGCTCCTCCTGGAACCGGACAGGGTCGTCCCGCTCGACACCCTCAAGGACGCGCTGTGGGGCGGCGCCCCGCCCGCCTCGGCGCGGGCCTCCCTCCAGAACCACGTGACGCGGCTGCGCCGCCTCCTCGACGACCCGGAACGGCTGCTCGCGGTGCCCCCCCGGCTACCGGCTGCGGGTCGACGACGGCGAACTGGACGTCCGCGTCTTCGAACGCCGGGTGGCGCGGGCGCGGGCCGCGCGCGCCGGGCGGGACTGGACGCGGGTCCTCACGTGCGCCTCGGACGCGCTGGCGCTGTGGCGCGGGCGGCCGTTGAGCGGCCTGGCGGAACCGTTGACGGACCACTCCCTCGTACCGCGTCTGGAAGAGGCACGGCTGCTCGCGCTGGAGTGGCGGTACGACGCCGAACTGGCGCTCGGCACCGGTCTCGCCGCCCTCGCCCCGGAGTTGGCCGAACTGGTCGCCGAGCACCCGCTCCGCGAGGCCTTCCACCGTCAGCTGATGCTCGTGCTGCACCGCACGGGCCGCCAGGCGGAGGCCCTCGCCGTCCACCGCGAACTGCGCCGCAGGCTGGTCGAGGAGCTGGGCGTGGAGCCGGGAGCGGCGGTGGGGGAGGCGCATCAGGAGGTGCTGCGGGGGGCACCCCGAGGCGACGGCCGAAGCGGCGGCAGGGCGCGGCGGCCCAGGCATGCCCGCGGCAGCCGCGCGGGAGGCCGGGGCCGAGCCGGAAGCGGAGGCCTGTGCGCGGAGACCAGCGGAGGCCTGTGCGCGGGAGACGGCGGAGGCCTGTGCGCCGGAGACGGCGGGCGGCAGGACCGCCCCGCCCGCCCAACTGCCGCCGGGGCCCGCCTACTTCACGGGTCGACAGGACACCGTCCGGGCCCTGCGGGAGGCGCTCGCCGCCGAGTCCCGCGGCGCCGTCGCCGTCGTCTCCGGCATGGCCGGGGTCGGCAAGAGCGCCCTCGCCGTGCACGCGGCGCACGGGCTGCGGGAGGAGTTCCCCGACGGGCAGCTCTACGTCAACCTGCACGGCGCGACGCCCGGCATGACCCCCCTCACCCCCGGCCAGGCCCTCACCTCGCTCCTGCGCGACCTCGGCGCCGAGCCGCGCCGCACCGCGGAGGGCTGCGTCGACCCGGGCGCGGCGTCGGCGCTGCTGCGTTCCCTGCTCGCGCCCACGCGCACGCTCATGGTGCTGGACGACGCCGCGACCGCCGCGCAGGTACGGCCGCTGCTGCCGGCGGGGCCCGGCTGCGCGGTCATCGTCACCAGCCGGTCGCCGCTGACGACGCTCGACGGCGCGGCACGCTTTCCGCTGGAGCCCCTCTCGTACGGGGAGAGCGCCGCGCTGCTGCGAGCCGTGTCGGGGCGCGACGGGCTCGACGCCGGGCACCCCCTGGTCGAACTGGCGGGCCGTCTCCCGCTGGCCCTGCGCATCATCGCCGCCCGCCTCGCCGCGCGCCGCGCCCTCACGCCGGACGCCCTCGCCGAACTCCTCACCGTCAGCGGGGGCCGCCTGCACCACCTGGAGTACGACGACCTGAGCGTGCGCCGCTCCCTCGCCGTGGCCCTCGACGCCCTGCGCACGTCGGAACGCCGGGCCGACCGCGACGCCGCCCTCGCCCTCGCCCGCATCGGCGCGCTCGACCTGCCCACGTACGGTGTGCCGCTGCTGGCCCGTCTGCTGGGCGTCGACGAACTGCGGGCGGGCGCGGCCCTCGACCGCCTGGTCGACGTCGCCCTCCTCGACGAGACGGCGTACGGCCGCTACGCCCCGCACGACCTCGTCCGCGACTTCGCGCGGGAGACGGCGGCCGTCGGCCCCGGCGCGGAGGACGTCGTCGACCAGGCGCTGCTCTGGTACGCGGAGTCGGCCCGCCGCACCCTGTCGGCGATCATGCCGGACGGCCTGGACAAGACGGACCGCCTGCGCGGCGTGGAGCCCCGGCTCGCCCGCCGCAGGGTGCGGTGCGAGCGGCCAGCCGGTCCCGCCGCACACCCCGGGCACGTCAGGTGACGGCGACCCCGCCCCGCCGCCCCTCTCCCCGGAAGAGGCCTTCGCCTGGGGCGACACCGAGCTGGCGAACATCGTCACCCTCGCGGAGCGGCACCGCGGGGACTCCGAGCTGCTGCCCGTCCTGGTGCGCTGCCTCTTCCCCTACCTGCAACGCCGGGGCCGCCTCCTGGAGTTGGCCACCCTCGGCGCGCTCGCCCTGGACGCGGCACGCCGCGAGGGCGACAGCGCGGCCGAGGCGCAGGCCCTCACCGACCTGGCCGGGATGCACTTCATGTCGGGCCGCAACGGCGAGGCCCTCGCCCTCAACGACCAGGCCCTCGCCCTCTGGCGCGTCCTCGGCCTGGTGTCCTGCGTACGCCGCGGCCTCAACAACCGCGGCCTCCTCCTCGAAGGCCTCGGCCGCCACGACGAGTCCGCCGAGTCGCTGCGGCAGAGCCTCGCGCTCGCCAAGGAACTCGCGGACCCGCTCAGCGAGGCGATCACCCTCAGCCACCTCGGCAACCTCTACGAGCACACGGACGCCCGCGCCGCCATCGACCACCACGAACGCAGCCTCGCGATCGGCGAGGCCCTCGGGCACGCCGTCGTCCGCCAGTCCGGCCACTGCAACATCGGCTACGCCCACCTCACCCTCGGCGAACCCGCCGCCGCCCTCACGCACTTCGAGGAGAGCCTGCGCATCCACGGCGAGTACGAGGACTGGCACGGCGAGTCCCAGGCCCGGCTCGGGCTGGTCCGCGCGCTGCGGGGCCTCGCCCGCACCGGGGACGCGGCGCGGGAGTGCGCCGCCCTCCTCGACCGTGCCGAGCAGCAGGGGCGACGCCCACATGACGGGCCTGGCCCGCCACCAGCGCGGGCTGCTCCTGCGGACGGAGGGGCACTCCGAGGAGGCGTACGAGCAGTGGCGGTCGGCGCTGCGGGCGCTGGACGGCACGGACAGCAAGGTGGTCGACGAACTGCGGGACCTGCTGGCGGAGCCGTGACCCGGGGCCGGCCCCCGGAGAGGCGCCGGAGTCACCCACCGGCTCACTTCGCGTCGGCGTAACACTCCACGACGGCCGTCGTGAACGGGAAACGGACGGGCGTCTCCCCGAAGGCGATCCGGCCCGCGAGGTCGCCCGCCTCCCGCACGGCGAGCGCGACGGCCTGTGCCTCCTCGGCGGGGCAGTGCACGATGACCTCGTCGTGCTGGAAGAAGACCAGCTCGGCCCGCATGCCGGCCTCGGCGATCGTCCGCCGCAGCGCGGCCAGCATCAGCAGGGCCCAGTCGGCGGCGCTGCCCTGCACCACGAAGTTGCGCGTGAACCGGCCGCGCGCGCGAGGCGTTCGTCGAGCGTACCCGGGAGTGAACTCGCCGTCCGCCGGGGCGGGCCGGTCCGGGGCGGTGGGGTCCTCCTGGGGGATGCCCGCCTCGTCGTCCTCCCCGGCCCCGGCCGCCGGCGGGCTCGTCCGCCCCAGCCAGGTCCGCACGAGCCGCCCCTCCTCCCCGGCCTCGGCCGCGTCGTCGACGTACGCGACGCCTGCGGGAAGCGGCGGCGCAGCGCGGCCAGGTTCTTCAGGCCGTCGCCCGACGTCTGGCCGTACACCGCGCCGAGCAGCGCGATCTTCGCGTGGTCGCGGTCGCCGGAGAACGCGCGGTCCGACAGCCGGGTGTAGAGGTCCTCCTCGCTCCCGGCCACCTCCATCAGGCCCCGGTCGCGGGAGATCGCGGCGAGCACCCTCGGCTCCATCTGGTCGGCGTCGGCGACGACGAGCCGCCAGCCGGGGTCGGCGACCACGGCCCGCCGGATCACCTTCGGGATCTGCAGCGCACCGCCGCCGTTGGTCGTCCAGCGGCCGCTGACCGAACCACCGGGCGTGTACTCGGGGCGGAAGCGGCCGTCGTGGACCCAGTCCTGGAGCCAGCTCCAGCCGTGGGCGGTCCAGATCCGGTACAGCTTCTTGTACTCGATGAGGGGCCGCACCGCCGGGTGGTCGATCCCCTCCAGCTCCCAGCGCCGCGTTGACTTCACCTTGATGCCGGCCTGCGCGAAGGCCTTCACCACGTCGGCGGCGAGGTCCGGGCGCACGCGGCGGCCGAACGCGGCGGACACCTCGTCGGCCAGCTCGGCGAGGCGGCGGGGTTCGCCGCCGCCCGCGTACCGCTCGCCGAGCAGTTCGGTCAGCAGCGCGCGGTGGACATCGGCGCGCCAGGGCAGACCGACGGCGTGCAGCTCGCGGCCACGAGCATGCCCGCCGACTCGGAGGCGGTGAGCAGGCGCATCCGGCCCGGGTGGGCGGCGGCGTCGTGTCTTCGCTGCTGCGCGGCATAGACCTCGACCAGCTCGGCCGGCGTGACGGGGGTGCCGCCGGGGCGGGGCTCGAAGAGGGAGTCCTGGGAGCCGGGTTCGGCGGCGCGGGGCGGGAGGTCGGGGGGTACGGGGGCGTTGCGGAGGCGGGCCAGGGCGGCGGCCGCGGAGCGGGGCTCGCCGAGGCGGCCCTCGTGACCGAGGAGGAGCAGCTCGGCGGCCTCCACGTCAGAGCACCGGCTCGACGCGGACGCGCGCGCCGGGC
>RBWT01000283.1 GCA_004010275.1 Streptomyces huasconensis | reverse complement strand
GGCCGGGGTGGCTGGGGCGGGCAACGGGTACTCGTCCGGCTCCGTCAGCTCCGTGCCCGCCGAGTCGGTGCCCGGCAGGTCGGTGGGCAGGTCGGTGGGGCGCCGGGGTGTCGGTGCTGTCCACCTCGGGGGCGACGGGCCACTCCGCAGGCCGACCGGCCGTACTCGCCGCGCCGTTGGGCGAGGCGGCGGGGCGGGCCGGCACCGCCGACAGGTCGTACCCGCACGCACCACAGAACAGGTCACCCGACTCCAGCGGCTCCTCGCAGCTGGGGCAGGCAGACAGTTGGGGCATCTGCGACATCACTCACACCCACGTCCGGGGGCGGAAACGGTTGGCCCGCTCCACCAGTTCGATCCTCTCCTCGCCACCCTGTGCGAGCCGGGCCAGTGTCCGGTACGAACGCTCCAGGCCGAACCGGAGACCGCGCTCGTCCAGATCACTGCCGAGCAGCACGGTCCGCGTTCCGGTGGCGGCCGGTGGCGCGGATGCGTGGCCAGAGTGCCTACCGGAGAGTACCCAGTCGAGCGCCGTCCCCAGTACCTCGGTCGCCAGGCGCTCCCTGCGCACCGCGTCCAGACCGAAGCCCGCGAGCGCCTCGATCTGCCCCGCCGCCGCCGTCAGGTCGTCCAGGAACGCCGGTCCCGGCGACGCCGCCTGACCCTCCATACGACGGCGAAGACGCGCCCGCACCGCCGCGATCCGGGCCGCGGTGTAGTGGATGGACGACTCCGGCACCGACTCCAGGGTGCGCACCGCGCCCGCCCTGTCGTCGGCGGCGAGCTGCACGCGGGCCAGGCCGAAGGCGGCGCTCACATAGCTCGGGTCGGTGGCCCACACCAGGCGGTAGTACTCGGCGGCGTTGTCCAGCTGGCCGAGGACCTCCGCGCACACGCCGAGCGCCAGCTTCGGCGCGGCCTCGCCGGGGAACGCGTCGTAGACCGCGTCGAAGGAGAGCGCGGCGCTCTCGAAGTCGCCGGTGGCCAGGGCCGCGACACCCCGGTACCAGACCACCCGCCAGTCGTCCGGGTGGCGCCGCTCCAGGTCGGCGAGGGCCTCGGCGGCGGGGGCGGTCTCCCCCATGGCGAGCCGGGCGCGCAGGGCGCGCAACTGAAGCTCGACGGAGTCGGCGGGCGCCGCCCCGATCGCGGCGATCAGCTCGGCGGCGCGGACGGCCATGAGCCCGGCCAGGAAGCCGGCGTTCGGGTCGTTCGGGTCGACGTGCGGAACCGGCAGCGCGAGCGCGGTCGCCGCGGCGTCCAGGGGCCGCACGATCGCCGTCACCGGGGGCGCGGGCGGCAGTTCACGCCGGGCGCCCGAACCCGCGGGGACGAGCGGCCGCACCCCGAGGCGCGACACCTCGCCCGGCAGCTCCGCGAACAGCTCCGTGTCGGTGACCTTCACCTCGGGGCCGAAGAGCGTGGAGAGCGCGGGGCGCGGCTTGCCCGTCTGGAGCGCGACGACCTCCCGCAGGACGCCCGTGAGCTGCTCGGCCATCTCCTGCGCGGAGGCGAACCTGCGGGCCGGGTCGGGGTCGGTGGCGCGCACCAGGAGGCGGTAGAACGACTCGTACCGGCGGAATACCTCGATGTTGTCGGGGTCGGGCAGGGAGTCCACGAACACGTTCGTGTAGCCCTGGAAGTCGAAGGTCAGTACGGCGAGGGTGCGCGCGACCGTGTAGAGGTCGGAGGCGACCGAGGGCCCCACCTCGGCGACTTCGGGGGCCTGATAGCCGACCGTGCCGTAGATGGCGGACTCGTCGTCGTCCATCCTGCGGACGGCGCCCATGTCGATGACCTTGAGCTGGCCCTCGGTCTGGATGGCGTTGTCGACCTTGAAGTCGCAGTACAGGAGATTGCGGCTGTGCAGGTGCCCGAGCGCTTCCAGGGCCTCGATGCCGTACGCGCACGCCTGCTCGACCGGCAGCGGATCGCGCCTGCCGTCGGGTGTGCGGCGGCCGTTGGCGATCTCCTTCAGGGACTTGCCGCCCACGTACTCCATGACGATGTAGCCGTCCATGGAGCCGGTGCGCTGGTCGAGGTGCTCGACGAAGTTGTAGATCCGCACGATGTTGGCGTGCTCGATCTCGGCGAGGAAGCGGCGCTCGGAGATCGCGGCGGCCATCGCGTCCTGGTCGCCCGTGTCGAGCAGGCCCTTGAGGACCACCCAGCGGTCGGACACCGCCCGGTCGATGGCGAGGTAGACCCAGCCGAGACCGCCGTGCGCCAGGCAGCCCACGACCTCGTACTGGCCGTGCACGATGTCGCCGGGGTTCAGCTTCGGCACGAACGAGTAGGGGTGGCCGCACTTGGTGCAGAACCCCTCGGTGCGGCCGGGCCGCTCCCCGCGCGCGCGGCCCACCGGCGCCCCGCAGCCGAGCGCGAGCAGAACCGCTTGCGCTCGGGCACCTCGGGGTTCTGCTGCACCGCGCCGCGCGGGTCGGCCGCGGCACGTCCGGCACGGTGACCAGGCCGACGCCGAGGCGCCCGCGCCCCGACGACGAGGACGCCGACCCCGAGCTGCGCACCGACACCGAACGCGATGTCGAAGCGCCCGACAGGGAGCGGGAGAGCCGCCCCGAGACCGACCGGCGCGAGGACTGCGAACGGGACGAGCGGGACGAGGCACGTGAGGAGCGGGACGACGAGCGGGTGCTCGAACTGCCCGAGCCCCGCGCCCCCTTGCCGCCGCCCGTGATGCCCGTCGGCGGCGAACTCACCCCGCCATCCCCAGCTCTCGGCTGCGCTCGACCAGGGGAGGCCCCACTGGCGCGACGACCGGGGCGAGACCGCACGTGTCGCAGTACAGCTCGCCGCCGCCGACATCCTCGTACGACCCCGTGCAACCGGGCCGGTGACACGCCGCGGCTCACGCTTCCCCCCCTCCGGTCGGCGGTCCCGCCCTGCTGCGCGACCTCGGCGCGAGCACCTCGGCGGCCGCCTGCTGGTAGCGCAGCACCGCCTGCTCGGCCACGCGCAGATCACAGGGCGCGCTCCACAGCATCCGGCGTGCCGCGTCGTACCGCTCGACCAGGAGCGGGTCCTCGGCGTGGCCGTGCCGGGCGACCTTCGCCTTGTACGCGTCCAGGCGGCCGCGCAGCTCCGCGCGGACCGCGAGCGGAGCCGTGACGGCGGTCAACGACTCGCGGGCGCGCAGCAGTTCGTCCTCCGCCTTCTCCTCCAGGGACTCCAGGAGCGGGGAGAGGCGGTGCCACTGGGCGTTCCTGCGGTAGTCGGAGGCCATCGCCAGCTGCTCCTGGAGCGCGGTGGGCGGGCCGCTGACGGCGGGCACCTCCGAGGCGGCGATCTTGGCGAGGACCTCGCCGCGGCCGATGCGCGCCTCCGCGAGGGTGCGGTCCGCGCGGGAGAGCACGTCCCGCAGCCGGCCGAGACGGGCCTCCGCGTCCTGGCGGACGGTGAGCACCGCGTCGATCTCGCGGCGCACCTCCTCCAGGGCGCGCGCCTCACGGTCGTAGCGGTCGGTGTGCGCGCGGCCGCCGCCGGGCGCCGAACTGCCCTCCGCCCGCTGCCAGAAGGCGAGCGGGTCGCTGATCACCTGCTCGCGCAGGGCGGTCAGGGCGCGGGTGATGCGCTCCAGGTCGTCACCGGCGGGGTGCTCCCCGGGGCGGACGCCGACGGAGTGCGCGAGCTGGCGGGTGCGGGCCAGCTCGGCGGCGAGCAGGTCGATGCGGGCGGGCAGCGCCGACCACACGGCGTCGGCGGCGACGACCATGTCGAGGGAGTGCGCGTACAGGTCGTTCATCCGGGCCACCAGCTCTTCGAGCGTGAACCGCTCGGTGAGCCTGGCGGGGCCGTGACCGACGGGGAGGGACCGGACTCGGAGCCGCCGCGACGGTCACCGTACTCGCGCGCAGCAGCTCCGTCAGCTCGGCCAGGTCGTCACGGCTGGGCCAGCGCCTGCGGGCCCGCACGTCGTGCGCGGCGCGCAGGGCGCCGGCGTAGGCGTCGAAGTAGGTCCAGAGCAGGGTGATCCGGCGCTCCGTGGCCGCCCAGCGCTCCTGGGTGACGCCGGTGAGCGCGGCTCCTTCGAGGAGCCGTCGGCCCGCGTGGTCCTGGAGGGCGAGGAGCGAGGTCTCGATCGCCTCGTGCTCGGCGTCGAGCCGCGCCAGCGCACGGTCCACCTCGTCCCGGTCCATCACCGGACCGGGGGGTTCCGTGACGCTCATCGATCACCTCTCCGCTCTGCGTTGCCGCAACACTTCTGCTGTCGTATCAGGTCAACTGCCCGCGCCGGTCGCGCCCGTCGTACCGGTCGCGGCGGTCGTGCCGGTCGTGTCAGTCGCGGTAGTCGACCTCCGGTGGGCCCGACACCTTGCCGAGGCCGCCCTTGAGCCACTTGTCGTAGGACTTCTGCCAGCCGTCCGCGCGGTACTCCTCCAGCACCTTGTTGACCCGGCGCACCAGGTCCTCCGAGCCCTTCTTCATCGCCACGCCGTAGTACTCGGTGGTGAACGGCTTGTCGCCCTTCAGCTCGACCGTCGGGTCCTGCGCGGCCTGGCCCGCGGCGAGGGCGCTGTCGGTCACCACGGCGTCCACCTCCCCGAGCTGGAGCCGGACCAGGCAGTCGAGCTGGTTCGGCACCGTGGTGGAGATATCGGCACCGAAGCTCTTCTTCTCAAGCTCCTCCAGGGCGATGGAGCCCTCCGCCGAGCACACCTTCTTGCCCTTGAGCGTGTCGTTGTACCCCGTGATGCCGGACTTCCTGGGGGCGAGGACCTGCTGGCCCGTCTCGAAATACCCCGTGGAGAAGTCGACGTCCTTCAGGCGCTCGCAGTTGACGGTCATGGTGCGCACCACCATGTCGACCTGCCCGCTCTGGAGGGCCGGGATGCGCTGATTGGTCGGGATGGCGCGGAACACCACGGCGTCGCGGTCGCCGAAGATCTCCTCGGCGATCTCGCGCGCCAGGTCGATGTCGAAGCCCTCGAGGCGCCGCCCTTCTTGTTCGGGTCGCGGTAACCCCAGCGGTAGCTGTTCTGGTCGACGCCGACGACGAGCTTCTTGACCTCGCGGTTCTTGATGGCGTCGATCGCCGGGCCGTCCTTGCCCGAGGGGCGAGGGCTCCGGTCGTTGCAGTCGTCGGCGTCCGCCCGCGCGGCCACCGTGACACCGGAGCCGCCGGCGGCCGCCTTCGCGCCCGCGCCGCCGTCCTTGTGCGGGAGGGCCAGGGCGAGCGCCCCCGTGAGCACGCAGGCGGCTCCCATCGCGCCGACTCCGCCCCAGCCGCGCAGCCTGACCGTGCCACGTCGTGTACGGCATCGTCTGCGCGCCCCCTTCCACCTCTGACCCCATCACCGGTACTCCGAAAGCCTGCGGCCGATGCCGAGCACGGCGGCCGCCGCGCCGAGACCGCGAGCACGGCGGCGCCGGCCGGCAGCCCCGTCATGGCGCCCCTGCCGTCCTCGGCCGCCTGCTTGAACTCGCTCTGCTCGTGCCTGAGGGCGCGGTCCAGGGCCGCGTCCACATTGTCGAAGCACTCGCCGGTCGGCTCGGCGCCCTGGCCGTCCTTGGAGCCTATGACCTTGTCGAGCGCTCCCTGATAGTCACCGGAGTCGTCGCTGGAACGGGCCTCCTTGTGACGGTCCTGCCAGACGCCCACGTTCTTCACGGCCGTGCGGACGGGACCCTCGCCGGGCGTGTCCTTGGCGAGCGCGGCCGCTTGGCCGAGCAGTCCGCTGTCGCCGTCGCCGAGCCGCTTCATCTGCGCGCGGTAGGAGACGTCGAACTTGTCCTGCGGCTCGCCCTTCACCTCGGTGGTCTCCGCGCCCCTGTTCACCAGCGTGAGGTTCTCGTCGCCCCGCGCCTTCAGCGAGCTGATGCGGGCGTCGTTCAGCACGTTCAGGGACCGCACGCCGTGGTCGTACGAGTCGTCGAGTCCCGAGCGGGCGACGGTGTGACCCACCACGAGCCAGAGCAGGACGACGGTGGTGGCGGCGGTCGCCGCGAGCAGCCCGTGGTTGAACACCCGGTTGGTGCGGCGGTAGTTGCGGCGCTGCGCCCAGGTGAGGGCGGCGAGCGCGAGGACGCCGAGCGCCATGGCGAACCAGGGGTACGGCTTGGCGTCGCCGTAGTCGGAGGACAGGCGGGCGTTCTCCGCCTTGTAGAGCTTCTCGGCGGCCGGGAGCATCTGCGTCTGCATCGTGGCGTTGGCGTAGCGCAGATAGGCGCCGCCGAGCGGCAGGCCCTGGCGGTTGTTCGCGCGGGCGCGCTCGATCAGGCCCGTGTACTGGGGCAGGAGCTGGTTCAGCTTGCGGACGGCCGCGGCCGAGGAGGAGTCCGAGCCCGCGGCGACGCGGCGGTCGCGAGCTTCTGCGCGGCGCGCACGATGTCGCGCTCGTACCGCTGGCGGACGGCCGCCGGCTCCTGGCCGCCCGCCAGGAAGCCGCTGGACGCCGCGGTGTTGGCGTCCGCCAGGGAGCGGTAGATGGCCGCGGCATCGGCGCTCAGTGGCTGGCTGCGGCGCAGCACGTCGTCCGCGGCGGTGGAACGCTCCGTCATCTGCCAGGCGGTGACCGCGCCGAACGCCACGACGAGCAGGGCGAGGACGGCACCGATGATGCGCAGCCTGCCCGGCTCCGTGGTCGCGGCGGCGCGCAACCGGTCCGTGCCCTCGGCCCAGGCGGTACGGCGGGGCGCGGTGGCGGGCGGCCGGGGCGGCGGTCCCTGCGCGGCCGGGGTGCCCGGTGCCTGCGGCGGGACGGCGGCATCGTCGGCGCGGCCGAGCGGGTGCCCCGGGCGGCGCCGCGCTGCCGTTCGGCGGATATGTCACCTGGCCTCGACCTCCCCCTTGGTCATCGGACGGTTGCTTCCGCCCGACGCGCGCGGCGCGGGAAGAAGTGCACGGCCGCAAGTATCGCCGCAGGGACCGACATCCGCACAGGTCTTGCCGCGATCTTGCGCGAACCCCTGCCTTTGAACACGTACGGGGGAGAGGTTCGGTTCCCGCCCGCGCGCACGGCGCGACCGGAAACGGAGGCCGGCGCCGGTGTGCGCCGGGGGGGTGCCCCCCCGCTTGGCCGGTCCCGAGCGGGGCCGTGTCCCGGACTGTGCGTCCGGTGCGCGGAGTTGGGGGCGGGGGGCGGCCAGGGGAGCGGGAAGCGCGACACGCGCCGCGACCGCCATGGCCGCGGCATGCGCGTACGCGCCGGG
>RBWT01000282.1 GCA_004010275.1 Streptomyces huasconensis | reverse complement strand
GTGTGTCGAGAAGACCGCCGCTACCCCATCGCCCGTCGCGGCGGCCGGTGTTGTCGCCGGTTGTCCCGCCCCGGCCGGGACGGCGCGGGCCGGGGGTACGGCGGTGTCCAGGACACGGCAGTCAGCGATGGCGGCCGCGCACCGTGCGGCACATCTCTGCGATCCGCCACAGCCTTCCGGCCCGGTCCGCGTACACGGTCAGGGCCACCGGGCCGCCGCACCGCGTTGTCCCCGGCTCGGCCGTCGGCCGTGTGCTGCCGCGGGCTCCGACGGCCGGATCGGGGGTGTGCCAGGCGCAGTCGGCGGCGCGGCAGGCGCACCACGCCTCGCCTCGCGGCCCGCCGCCCGCGCGAATGTGGGCCAGGTGCAGGTTGACGTGGGCGACCGCGGCTTTGCGGGCCGCGGCGGCGCCGTCGGTGAAACGCTGATCGGGGCAGGCCGGGCGGGAGCAGGAGAGCCGGACCGTGCCGGTGGAGGGGCGGCCGTAGGGGTCAAGGCGTACCGTCCACACCCGTCCCGCGCCGCGCTCCTGCTGCGTGCCGGCATCCACCGTCATGTGCGTACCTTCCAGCGTTGTTTAATCTGTTGCCGTGGGCGGTCCCCATCATCGGCGATGGTGGCGGAGTTGCCGGTCAAGTACAGGCCATTCGCGGATGTTTCAGCCTGTCGTGCCCTTCTCCACAGAGCAGGAGATCAGCATTCGGCTGACCCGGCCGCGCCGGGTGGCTGGCTCGCAGCAGCCTCGTGGCCGGACCGTGGGCACCCCAGTCTTCGCGGCAGGTTGCCGGCGACCGCGTGGAGGGGGATGTAATGGCCGAGTTGCTCAGTTGCGAAGAAGTGCCCGTCAAGTCGACTTCTATGGTCTTTACCTACAGGACTGGGACGACAGCCAAGTTCCAGTCCTGTTTCCCGAGGGGTGGGAGGCAGGTCCGTTCCTGCGCGCGAGGCCGGGCCGCCTGGATATCACGAGCGGCGGGCACACCCATACTGCAGGTCTGACCATCGAGGTGTGGGACGCAGAGCCGCCGTCCCCTTCAGGGGAGTGGGAGGAAACCGCGCTCACGGAGATTTTCGTTTCCTCCGGACAACTTGAGGTCGGCGGTGTTGCTGGAGGGCCGATGCCAGAGCCCGTCCACCTCTCGGAACAGGCCTGTACCTGGAGCGTCCGGGTGGCTTGCAAGGGGCGGGTGGAGGTCGCCGAGCAAGCCCGCCGAGGGGTTCCCGAGGCTGTAGTGGAGCGCTACGTCTTCCAGTTCTGGCCCCAGTTGTAGGTTCAACGGCCGGGGCAAACCGTTGCCGCTCGGTGGGGCTGGAGGGTGAGCGGATCGAACTCGTCACCACCGACGACAGCGCGTGTAGTGATGCCGGTGCGTGCCGCCGCCCGTGACAGGGCCCCTCTGATGCGATCCGAATGCCTGACGACCTGCGGGTTCCGTTAATGACGTCGGGGACGGCGTTGGTGCCGACTTCGGGCAGGGCAACGACGTAGGGCTTCAGGTCTGGTCGAGTGTGAGCGTCGGTGCTCCTTCCGCGGCGGCGGATGCGTACGGCAGCCGGGCCGCCTTGTGCAGAGCGTCCTTGACCGAGGAGGCGTGCTGGACCAGCAGTCGGTCGGTGGGGGAAATGAAGCCTTCATCGCGGGCGTGATCGAGCATACGGCGCAGCGGTTCGAAGAATCCGTCGCAATCCAGCAGGACGATCGGCTTCTGATGCAAACGGAGCTGTGCCCAGGCGGTGATCTCGAAGAGTTCTTCCAGGATGCCGTAGCCCCCGGGTAGCGCGATGAAGGCGTCACTCAAGCGGTGCATCAGGGCTTTACGGGCGTGCATCGACTGCACGATGCGCAGGTCGGTCAAGTCGGTGCGGCCGTACTCGCGGTCCATCAACGCTTGCGGGATCACCCCCACGATTTTTCCCTTCTCCGCCAGCACGGCGTCGGACAGTGCGCCCATGACGCCGACACCGCCGGCGCCGTAGACGACGCGGATGCCCTGCCGTGCGCAGGCGCGGCCGAGTTGGGCCGCCAATTGCGTGTGGCTGGGGCGTGCCCCGGTGCCGGCGCCGCAGAACACGCACAGGCTCCGCAAGGCGGTGCCCTCGTCCTGCGGTCGCTGGGGAGCCGAAAAGTCTCCTGGGTCGCTCCCCGGCGACGATTCCGTCTGCGGGCCTTCGCGTCCTGTCGGCGTGCGGCCTTCCTGGGGCATGACTGTTGCCGTCCCTTCGCCGTCGAAGCCATCTGCGCGCCGGCCTCCGCTGTGCGGACGGGGGGCAGTTCCTTTTGCTCCAACCGGTTCGGTGAAGCCGTACCTCAACGTGCGTGAGTATGCGCCGGCATGTGCTTCCCCATGAGGAAATCGACGATGTCTCTCGCCTTCGGCTCCTTCTGCCGGAGATATGCCTGCACCACGTCGTCCGAAGGAGTGGAGGCGCAGTCGCCGAACAGCAGGTTCTCCTCAAGGGATTTGGTGGACAGCCCCAGCTGCATCAGCCGGTACTTGACGAGGTCCTGCGAGGCTGCGTACTCGTAGATGGGGCTGTGGCTGGTGATGCCGTAACTCGCGACGAACTTTTCGAAGAACTCGCGTGACACGTTGCGCTGTTCGGGGAAATCCTGTTGGTAGCGGACGATTCCGTCGTTGATGACGCTGATCCCGTTGCGTGTGCAGTAGTCGACGGCGTGCACGTAGATGGCCAGCTTGTCGCCGAGCAGGATCAGATTCTTGCGATGGGTGAGAATGTCCTGTTCGAGGTCCTCCATGGCCAGGCTGCGAAAGGTGCCCTCGATATCGGCAATGAAGAACTTCTCAAGGAGGTCGCCGAAACGCTGGCGGAGCTCTTCCACGCGGAATGCGGTCAGCGTGCTGCCCGGCGGTCCACTGCTCACATGGAAGAGATGGACAGGGATGCCCTGAAGCATCAGGGAGGCAGCGGCCAGTGTGCTGTCCCTGCCCCCGCTGAAGAGGACGAGTTGCGCAGGATGCGCCGAGTCGTCGGTGACGGTCATGTGAGTGATCTGCCTTTCGGAAACGGTCTGCCCGGCTGCGTGGCGCGGAATCGGCGAGAAGCGGTGGCGAGGGGGTTCAGCACATGTCTCCCAAGTAGACGTGTTCGCGGGTGACGGCATCCGGTTCGCGCAGTCGCGCGGCCAGGGCGCCGGGATACAGCTGAGCCGCGGTCACGTCACGCAATGGCACCCATTTCACCGCCTGTTGCCTTACATCCGGGCGGGAGGAGACAGCGGCCTCCCGGGTACGAGGTGAGGAGGAAGGCCGCTGGCGGGTGGCACGGAAGACGAAGTGGATCTGTTGGTCGGGCTGTCCGTGCGGCATTGTGTTCCGCTCGGGCAGATATTCCCAGACACACCACAACGCCCCTACACGGATACTCATTCCGGTCTCTTCACGGGTCTCCCTGCATGCCGTCTCGTCGAGACGTTCACCACGGTGCTGCTTTCCGCCGGGAAGGACGTACCAGTAGCCGATCTCGGGGGCGTGGTTGCGCACCATCAAGGCAAGCCCGTCCTCCACGACGAGCGCTCGGGCGCAGACGGTGACGGACTGCTGGTCTTCGATGTGTGATGTCAGCATGGTGTCGCCCAACGACTTCGGCGGCGGCGAATGGGGGAATCGTCGAACGCGGTCAGGTGGAGAAAGGGAAGCGGTATCTCCTTCGTTCCCCTGCGCGCGGTCAGCACCATAGCGTTCCGGGCAGACGGGATGGGTCATTATCTCCTGTGGCGAGTCAGGAAGTTCAGTGGGGCAGGCGCGAGTCACCCGGGTAGCAGAGGTTCGTCTGTGCTCGAATATCTTGGCCGAATGTCCCGGGAGGAGATCGACCGATCATGCACTCCTACGACGCCCGATTGGCGGAATTACTGTTCGCCTATATGCGAAAGCGGCTGACGCTGGACCCGGTGCCGCTGGACCAGCCTGCCGGTGAGGACGCATTGCATGGCCGTCTCGCAGGACTCATCGGGGCACAGGGCCATGACCCGGCCGAGGTGCTGCGCATCTACGACGAGCATCTGTCCCGGGCGGTGATTTCCTGCGACAGTCCCCGCTACCTCTCCCTCATGCCGGCCGCCCCCACCAAAGCCGCCGTGATGTTCGACATGGTGGTCTCCAGCGCATCCGTCCAGGGCGCGTCCTGGCTGGAGGCCTCCGGTGCCGTGGCGGCGGAGAACCAGGTCCTGGCGCTGCTCGCGCGGCTGGCCGGCCTGCCGCGCGAGGCCGGCGGCTGCTTCGTCAGCGGGGGCACAGCGGCGAACCTCTCGGCGCTCGCAGTCGCCCGGGAGACCGCGCGAGGAAAGCGCGACCGGCCCACCGCCGGTGCTCCGATGCGTGTCGCAGTCGGTCATCAGGCGCACTCCTCGATCATGTCCGCCCTCCGTCTGCTGGACCTCGACCCGTTGCTCGTCACCGAGGAGGGCCACCGCCTCACCGGCCCCGCCCTACGTGCCGCCCTGGATGCCGCGGAACGGGACACCGGCACGGTCATCGCCGTGGTGGCCAGCGCGGGAACCACCAACGCCGGCATCGTGGACGACCTCGCCGGCGTGGGCCGCATCGCCCAGGAGCACGGCATGTGGTTCCACGTGGACGGCGCTTACGGCGCGGCTGCCCTGCTCGCGCCGAGCGTACGGAGAAGGCTAGCCGGCATCGAACGCGCCGACTCTCTCGTCGTCGACCCGCACAAGTGGCTCATGGCCCCATACGACTGCGCCGCCCTGCTCTACCGCAGCCCGGAACTCGCCCGGGCCGTGCACGCCCAGGACGCCGAGTACCTCGACATCTTCCACGCGCACGACACCGTCCGGTGGAACCCGAGCGACTACGCGCACCACCTCAGCCGCCGCGCCCGCGGCCTGCCACTGTGGTTCTCCCTGGCCGTGCACGGCACCGACGCCTACGCCAGGGCCGTGGAGGCCGGAATCCGACTCGCCCGGCATACCGCCGACCTGATCCACCAACATCCACGGCTGGAGCTTCTACGGGAACCGGAGCTGTCCGTGGTGCTGTTCCGCCGCCGCGGCTGGTCCGCCGACGACTACCGGAAGTGGTGTGCCGACCTGTTGGCCCGGCAGATCGCCTTCGTATGCCCGACCCGGTGGGAGGGACAGGCGGCGGCCCGCCTCGTCTTTCTGCACCCCGACACCACCACCGGCATCGTGAAAGAGGTCCTCGACACGTTGTAGCGAGGGCACCGTCGGCGGTGCTTCTCACCGCTCCGTCACAGCGTCGCTGGGCGCGCCCGGCGCCAACCTGACTGCTTCCGCATGCTGTTTGTCGAGCAGCGGGAGCGGTGGACGGGACGAGCTCGTAGGCCTGTCCGTCGCGGAGGAGAGCTCAGAGGACCGCATTCCGAACTCGAAGCATGGTGAAGAAGCCGATGACGGCGGAGGCTGCGGTCGTACTCGTGTCGCAGACTTGCACAATTCCAGTTGCATGGGTCTGCCATATGAGTCGGTCCTCGGCGTGCTGGCCACGGTGACGAGCTGAACCAGGTGACCCAGGTGACCCAGGTCTGGGCTGACCGCGGCTACGCCGGCGAACTCGTGGACTGGGCCCGCGACCGCCTCTGGCTGAGCCTGCTCATCGTTTTCCGGCCCAAGGGCGCAAAGAGCCTCGTCGTCCTACCCCGCCGCTGACAAGTCGAGCGCACGATCGGCTGGCGCATGAACGCCCGCCGCAACGCACGGAACTACGAACATCTGCCCCAGCACTCAGAAGCACACCTGAACTGGGCACTCATCACAATGATGCCCCGACGCCTGACCCGCAAGGGCTTCCCGCACCAGCCTCTGGGGGCGAAGACTGGGTGACCGAAGCCGGGGCCTCGCTCAGTCGACCGCGTCGACGAAGCCCTTCTTCCGATGACGACGTTCGGTGCGATCCTGGTTCTGCTGGGCTTTGCCATCGTGATGCAGGCGGTGGGAAAGGAGGCCGTCGGCATCCGGGTCATCCGCACGTACGACGGGCTTCTCCTCGGCGGCCCTCTGGCCTCCGCCCGCCGGCTCTGCCAGTTCCTCAACTACCCGGTGGTTCTGCCTCGGCTGATTGCGGACGAGTTGAGACGACAAGGCCAGACGTTCGCCGACAAGATCACCAGCGCTGTCGTCATCCGCGCCGACACCGAGCCTGTGCCGCCTTACACGCAGGGTTAATCGCTCGACAAGGCGGCTTGTGTCAGGCCCACCTGACTCCCTGCCCAGCTGCGGCGACTGGTCGTGGAAGAGGAAGAGGTTGAGACCCTCGCCAGCCGCCAGGCGCTCGCGGAATGGCTGAGCAGGAGGACCCTCAACACTGCTGCGCAGCACCGCACCCTGAAACAGCGGCGTACTTGGGGCGCAGTCGATGCCGCCCAGCGCGGGCCGGTGGCTGCGGTGGCGTTCACCGACGACGCCTGCGTGGCGATGACTTGGCCTTAGCGGCCCGCACTGCGGCCACCGTGCCGGGACTCACCCACCATTCGGTCCTCGGCAGATGACCGACCCGGAGATCTGGACCACTGCCCTTCCGGAACGGGTGCTCAAGCGGGCCAACTCAATCACTGGCCAGATGAAGCACTCAGCCACAAACGTCCGGTCGGGGACCTGTTGTTGCCCCGGACCTACAGATCGAACTCGAGGTGTTCGATGTCAGTGAAGCGGACCTCTTCCAGGCTTCCGGCGCGGCGGCCGCCGTCTTGGAAGTAGACCTCTTTGAGGGCTTGGGCGGCGATCTCCTGGAGTTGGTGGTCAGTGGCGCCGGCTTCTTGGGCGTCGAAGAGGCGGGCGGCGTGTTGCGGGGGCAGAGCGACGGTCAGGTGCCGGATGCGGTCCTGGTCCGTCGACCCGATCGGCGCGGTGTAGCCGAGGCGGGCGCGGGTGTCGATGACGATGCCGCCCGTGGACGCCGCTTTGGCTTTGGCCTTGGCCCGGATCTGCGGCTGCCACCGCTTCTTCACCTCGCGTTCCAGGCGTGCGGCGAGGTCGGGGCGGGGCTTCTTGATCTGGTTCTTCACGTACCGCTCGACGGTGCGCTGGGAGATCCGCAGCATCTGGGCGACTGCCTTCGTGCCGCCCAGCTGCTTGACCAGGTAGCGCATCTGCGCGCCCGCGCTCTTGGGTGCCGGGCGGGTGAACGCCTTCTGCACCGCCTTCTCCAGACCGTCCCCGATCAGGCTCATCGCGGCCTTCTCCTACTCTCCGTTGTCGACGTCGGTGACGGTGCCG
>RBWT01000281.1 GCA_004010275.1 Streptomyces huasconensis | reverse complement strand
TGTGCGCGCGGCAGGGCACCCTCCACGGGGCTCCGCCCCGGACCCCCCCGCTCCTCAAACGCCGGAGGGGCTGAATTTGGTGGACGGACGCCGGAGGGGCCCGGGCTTGGTGGGCGTGCGCCTGAAGGGCCGGGGTTTGGTGGGCGCACGCCTGAAAGGCGGTCGGATTTTGGTCGGCCGACCCGAGTCGTTGACGTCGCCGCCCTCAGCCGTACCCGTGCCCTTCACCCCGAAGCCGTCGCCGAAGCCGCCGCTCGGCGGGTGCGGCGGTCGCTGCTCGGGGGCCGCGGGCGGTTGTTGATCATTGCCGCGGACCATCCCGTACGCGGGCTCCCTCGGCGTCGGGGGTGAACCGTTCGCCATGGCCCGCCGCGGCGACCTCCTCGAACGGCTCTGCCTCGCGCTGTCGCGCCCCGGGGTCGACGGCGTGCTCGCCACCGCCGACATCCTCGACGACCTGCTGCTCCTCGGCGCCCTCGACGGCAAGGTCGTCCTCGGGTCGATGAACCGCGGCGGCCTCGCCGGGGCCTCCTTCGAGCTGGACGACCGGTTCACCGGATACCGCCCCGAGGACCTCGCACGGCTCGGCTTCGACGCGGGCAAGCTGCTGCTCCGCGTCGACTACGACGACCCCGGATCGCTGACCACCCTGCACTCCGCCGCGCGCGCCGTCCGACGCCATGGCCGCACACCGGCTGCCCGTCTTCGTCGAGCCCTTCCTGGCCCGCCGCGGGGGACCGGGCGGCACCGGGCCGCCCCGCAACGACCTGAGCGCCGAGGCCGTCACCACGTCCATCGCCATCGCCTCGGGGCTCGGCGGGAGTTCCGCGTACACCTGGCTGAAGGTGCCCGTCACCGAGAACCCCGACGACATGGCCCGCGTCATGGAGACGTCGACCCTGCCGGCGGTGCTGCTCGGCGGTGACATCGGGGACGATCAGGACGCCGCGTACGAGAAGTGGCGCGGCGCCCTGCGCCTGCCCACGGTGCGGGGGCTCGTCGTCGGCAGGGCGCTGCTGTATCCGCCCGACGGGGACGTGGCGGGGGCGGTCGACACCGCCGCGGGGCTGCTCTAGCGGAGCACAGGCGCTCAAGGAGGCTCACATGACGTACGTACCGAAAGGCAGTGCGGCCGATGGCCCGTACGCCGTCGACATCGATCCGAAACGGGCAGGCTGGACGTACTCCGCGCTGCGCGTCGTCGAGATCGGACCCGGTGGCATCCACTCCTTCGCCACGGGGGAAAGCGAATGGATCGTGCTCCCGCTGACCGGCGGCTGTACGGTGCACGCGGAAGGCGGGATCGTCGAACTCCTGGGCCGGGAGAGCGTGTTCAGCGGAGTCTCCGATTTCGCTTACGTGCCCCGTGATGCCCACATCCAGATCGCCTCCGGCGCGGGAGGCCGCTTCGCCCTGGCAGGAGCGAAGTGCGAGCGTCGACTCCCCGCCCGCTACGGCTCCGCGCCGGAGGTTCCCGTCGAAAGCCGCGGCAGCGGCACCTGCGCCCGCGAGGTCCGGGGGTTCGCCGCCGCGGACGCCTTCGACTGCGACCGCCTCATCGCCGTCGAGGTGATCACGCCGGGCGGCAACTGGTCCTCGTATCCGCCGCACAAGCACGACGAGCACCGCCCGGGCGTCGAGGCCGAGCTGGAGGAGATCTACTACTTCGAGATCGAGGCGCGGGACGGGCGGGAAGGCTTCGGATATCAGCGGGTTTTCCCCTCCCGGGAGGGTGGTACCGATGTGCTGGCCGAGGTCCGCAGCGGTGACGCCGTGCTCGTGCCCGACGGCTGGCACGGCCCGTCCGTCGCCCAGCCCGGCCACGCCATGTACTACCTGAACGTGATGGCGGGGCCCGGCGAGGAGAGGGAGTGGCGGATCTGCTTCCACCCCGACCACACGGAGGGTTACCGATGACGCGGCCGCCGCGAACCGGCATCCGGCTCACCACCGCGCAGGCGCTCGTACGCTTCCTGTCCCGCCAGTACACCGAGCGGGACGGCGTGCGGCAGCGGCTGATCGGCGCGACCTGGGGCATCTTCGGCCACGGCAATGTGGCGGGCATCGGGCAGGCCCTCGTCGAGTACGCCGATGACATGCCGTTCCATCAAGGGCGCAACGAACAGGCCATGGTGCACGCCGCCGTCGGGTACGCCCGGCAGTGCGGCCGCCTGGCCACCCACGCCGTCACCACGTCCATCGGGCCCGGCGCCACCAACCTCGTCACGGGCGCCGCGCTCGCCACCGTCAACCGGCTGCCGGTCCTCCTCCTGCCCGGCGACATCTTCGCCGCCCGGCCCGCCGACCCGGTGCTCCAGCAGCTCGAAGTGCCGTACGCGGGCGACGTGTCGGTCAACGACTGCCTGCGGCCCGTCTCGAAGTACTTCGACCGCGTGACCCGCCCCGAGGCGCTGATCCCCGCCGCCCTCGCCGCGATGCGGGTCCTCACCGACCCCGCCGACACCGGCGCCGTCACGCTGGCCCTGCCGCAGGACGTGCAGGCGGAGGCCCACGACTGGCCGGAGGAGTTCTTCGCCGAGCGGGCTGTGGGTCGTACGGAGGACCGCTCCCGATCCGCTCGAACTGGCCGCCGCCGTCGCCGCCGTACGCGAGGCGCGGCGGCCGCTGGTCATCGCGGGCGGCGGCGTCCACCACAGCGCCGCCGAAGACGCCCTCAAGGAGTTCGCCGACGCCACCGGCATCCCCGTCGCCTCCACCCAGGCGGGCAAGGGCTCCCTGCGCTTCGACCACCCGGCGGACGTCGGCGGCATCGGCCACACCGGCACGGCGACCGCGAACGAACTGGCCCGCGCCGCCGACCTGGTGATCGGTGTCGGCACCCGCTACAGCGACTTCACCACGGCCTCCGGCACGTTGTTCGAACAGCCCGGGGTGCGCTTCCTCAACCTCAATGTGACCTCGTTCGACGCGCACAAGATGGCGGGCACCACCCTCGTCGCCGACGCCCGCGCCGGCCTGGAGGCGCTCGCGCGGGAGCTGCGCGGCCACCGCGTCGAGTCCGCCTACTGCGAGGAGTACCGGGGCGACAAGGCGCGCTGGGAGCAGCGCGTCGACGCCGCCTATCACGCGGACGAGCCGGACGTGCGGCCCACGCAGGCCCAGGTCCTCGGCGCCCTCGACGCGGTGGTGACGGACGAGGACGTCGTCATCAACGCCGCCGGGTCGCTCCCGGGCGACCTGCACAAGCTGTGGCGGACGCGGTCGGCGCGGCAGTACCACGTCGAGTACGGCTACTCCTGCATGGGATACGAGATCCCCGCGTCGATCGGTGTCGCGCTCGCCGCGCCGGGGCGCCCGGTGTGGGCGCTGGTCGGTGACGGCACGTACCTGATGAACCCGACCGAGATCGTCACCGCCGTCCAGGAGAACGTGCCGATCAAGGTCGTCATCCTCCAGAACCACGGCTACGCCTCCATCGGCGGTCTCTCGCAGTCCGTGGGCGGCGAGCGGTTCGGCACGGACTACCGCTTCCGGGCGCCCGACGGGTCGTACAGCCAGGGCCCGCTGCCCGTCGACCTCGCCGCCAACGCCGCCTCGCTCGGGATGCGGGTGCTGCGCGCCAAAACGGTGCGTGACCTGCGGGAGGCCCTGCGCGAGGCACGGGGCGCGGACCGTCCCACATGTGTCTATGTGGAGACGGAAACCGCAGACACAGTGTCGGGCCCGCCCCCGGCACAGGCGTGGTGGGATGTGCCCGTGGCCGAGACGGCGACCCGGGCGTCCGCGGTCAAGGCCAGGGAAGAGTACGACCGGCACGTCGCTGCCCGACGCCGCCACCTGTGAGAGTAGGGATGCTTGTCATGACGAAGACCGTCAACCACTGGATCGGTGGCAAGACTGTCGAGGGCGCGTCCGGAACGTACGGCCCGGTCACCGACCCGGCGACCGGCGCCGTCACCACGCAGGTCGCCTTCGCGGACGTCGACGAGGTGGACGCCGCCGCCGCCGCGGCCCGCGAGGCCTTCGCGACGTGGGGCACCTCCTCGCTCGCCAAGCGCACCGCGATCCTCTTCACGTTCCGCGCGCTGCTCGACGCCAACCGCGACGCGATCGCCGAGCTGATCGTCGCCGAGCACGGCAAGGTGCACTCCGACGCGCTCGGCGAGGTCGCCCGCGGCCTGGAGATCGTCGACCTGGCCTGCGGCATCACCGTGCAGCTCAAGGGCGAGCTGTCCACCGAGGTCGCCTCGCGCGTGGACGTCTCCTCCATCCGCCAGCCGCTCGGCGTCGTCGCGGGCATCACGCCGTTCAACTTCCCGGCCATGGTGCCGATGTGGATGTTCCCGCTGGCCATCGCCTGCGGCAACACCTTCGTCCTGAAGCCGTCGGAGAAGGACCCGTCGGCGTCGATGAAGATCGCGGAGCTGCTGAGCGAGGCCGGTCTGCCCGACGGCGTCTTCAACGTCGTCCACGGCGACAAGGTGGCCGTGGACCGCCTGCTCGAACACCCGGACGTGGCGGCCGTCTCCTTCGTGGGCTCCACGCCCGTCGCCCGCCACATCCACACCACCGCCTCCGCCCACGGCAAGCGCGTCCAGGCGCTCGGCGGCGCCAAGAACCACATGCTGGTCCTGCCGGACGCCGACCTGGACGCGGCGGCCGACGCCGCCGTCTCCGCCGCCTACGGCTCCGCGGGCGAGCGCTGCATGGCCATCTCCGCCGTCGTCGCGGTCGGCTCCGTCGCCGACGAGCTGGTGGCGAAGATCAAGGAGCGCGCCGAGAAGATCAAGATCGGTCCGGGCAACGACCCGGCGTCCGAGATGGGCCCGCTCATCACCGCCGCCCACCGCGACAAGGTCGCCTCGTACGTCACGGGCGCCGCGGCCGAGGGCTGCGAGGTCGTCCTCGACGGCACCGGGTACACGGTGGAGGGCCACGAGAACGGCCACTGGATCGGCCTCTCGCTGCTCGACCGCGTGCCGACCACCGCCAAGGCCTACCAGGACGAGATCTTCGGCCCGGTCCTGTGCGTGCTGCGCGTGGACACCTACGAGGAGGGCGTGGCCCTCATGAACGCCTCGCCGTTCGGCAACGGCACCGCGATCTTCACCCGCGACGGCGGCGCGGCCCGCCGCTTCCAGCTGGAGATCGAGGCGGGCATGGTCGGCGTCAACGTGCCGATCCCCGTGCCGGTGGGCTACCACTCCTTCGGCGGCTGGAAGGACTCCCTCTTCGGGGACCACCACATCTACGGCAACGACGGCACGCACTTCTACACGCGCGGCAAGGTCGTCACCACGCGCTGGCCGGACCCGTCGGACGCGCCGGCCGGGGTCGACCTGGGCTTCCCGCGCAACCACTGAGTCATCTGTAGGTGACAGCGCGTAGAGCGGGGCCGTCCGGATTTCGGACGGCCCCGATTCTTTTTTGGCGTCTCTCTTGCGGTTCCCGTGCACAGGGCGCAATCCGGGCAGCGAAAGCAGTCGCGTTCATACGCCTGCAATACGAAGGTCATATCCGATGTCGGCATGTTCATTGGGACCCCGGTGGGCAAACTCTTGCGAAAGCGAGGCGACTTGGGGTGCGGGCACGCTGCGGATTCCGTAGGTAAATGACCGTTGACGTTCCGGTTATCGCCGGGGTTCGATGACCCGCCGGGAGCCACCGAAACACCAGCTCAGAAGCCTTCGGAGGCGATAGGGCTCCCGCCGCATCTCCTGCCGTACGAGTCGATCGGAATCGCGCTTCATGACCGACACGCTCCGCCCGCTCCCGTCGCCCGCCGCCGCGCCCCCGGTGGCCCTGGCCGTCCCGGGAAGTCCCCAGAAGCTCAAGCGTTCCATCGGCGTCGTCGGCGGCACCCTGCTCACGCTGTCGTGCGTGCGCGCCCGCGTCCACGCTCTTCGTGGTCGTCCCCGACCTCTTCTCCTCGCTCGGCACCGCCACCGCGCTCACCATCGCGATCGGCTCGCTGCTCTGCGTGGGCGTCGCGTTCTGCTACTCCGAGCTGGGCACCCTCATCCCCAGCGCGGGCGGCGAGTACGCGATGGTCTCCACGATGGCGGGGCGCCTGGCCGGCTGGCTGGTCTTCGTCCTGTCGCTGCTGGTCGTGATGATCGTGCCGCCCGTCATCGCCATGGGCACGGCGGACTACCTCGCGCCGGTCGTCCACCTCGACCCGTCCTACGCGGGCGCCGGCGTCATGATCTGCGCGACCCTCGCGGGCCTGCTCGACCTGCGCGCCAACGCCTGGATCACCGGCATCTTCCTGGTCCTGGAAGTCGTCGCGGCGGGCGTCGTGGCCGTCCTCGGCTTCGCCCACGCCGAGCGGGGCGCGGGCAGCCTGGTGGACCTGTCGGTGGCCGGTTCCGGCCCCGGCGGCGTCGACGCCGTCACGGCCATGCTGATCGTCTCCGGTCTCGCCATCGCCCTCTTCGTCACGCAGGGCTTCTCCACGGCGGTCTACCTCTCCGAGGAGCTGGAGAACCCGCGCCGCAACGTCGCCCGCACCGTCCTCGCCACCCTCGGCATCTCCGCCGTGATCATCCTGGTGCCGGTCATCGCGATCACCATGGGCGCGGAGAGCCTGACCGCGCTGACCGAGGGCGACATCAGCGCCATGGTGACGGCCTGGTCCAACTCGGCCGTGGGGACGTTCGTCAGCCTCTGCGTGGCCCTCGCGATCATCAACGCGGGCATCGTCATGGTCATCCAGAACTCCCGCGTCCTGTTCGCCTCGGCGCGCGACAAGGCGTGGCCGACGCCGGTCAACAAGGCGCTCTCGAAGCTCGGCGCCTCCGGCGCCCCCTGGATCGCCACGCTCCTGGTGGGCGTGCCCGGCGCGCTCCTGTGCTTCGTCAACCTCGACACCCTGTACGGCGTGACCGGCGTCTCCGTGACCGGCATGTACCTCCTGGTGGCGGTCGCCGCGCTGCTGGCCCGCCGCGGCTCGCACGGCCACGCGGCCGCCTGGCGGATGCCGCTGTGGCCCGCCGTGCCGGTGGTGCTCATCGCCGTCCTCGCGTACGTGCTGAGCCGGCAGGAGACGGAGTACCTGGTGTGGACCGGCGGCATCGTGCTCGTGGCCACGCTGTACTGGGCGCTGTACCTGCGGCCCCGCCGGGACACGCGGTGGCTGGTGAGCGTGCCGGAGGACGGGCAGGGAGCATAGTGAGCCCGTCCGGCGATTGAGGACGAGCCCGGAGGGCGATCGACCGAGCAGCGGGCGGCGGAGCCGCAAGCTTCGGGAAGGGGCGGGCTCGGGGAAGAACCGGCCGGAGGCGGACCGCACCT
>RBWT01000280.1 GCA_004010275.1 Streptomyces huasconensis | reverse complement strand
CTGCGCGGCCTGAGCGCCGCCCACCGGCTGCGCCACGGCCATCTCATGGCCGCCGCCGCCCTCACCGTCCCGGGCGACCTCGCCCGTCCCCCCGCCCGCGCGCACGCCGACCGCCTCCGCCGCCCTGGATGACACCGCCTGGGAGACACTTCGTCTCGGCCCCGGCTGGACGGCGAACGCCCCGGAGACAACCGGGGCCGAGGAGGAGGTCCGTACCCCATGAGCCAGACCGTCGACCGCGCGCTCTCGATCCTGCCGCTGCTCGCCGAGGGCCCCGCCGACCTCGGCCAGGTCGCCGACCGGCTCGGCGTCCACAAGTCCACCGCGCTGCGGCTCCTGCGCACCCTGCACGAACACGGCCTGGTCTTCCGCCAGTCCGACCAGCGCTACCGCCTCGGCGCACGCCTGTTCGCGCTCGCCCAGGAGGCCGTGGAGAACCTCGACGTGCGCGAGATCGCCCACCCCCACCTCCTCGCCCTCAACGAGAAGTGCGGCCACACGGTCCACCTCGCCGTCCACGAGGACGGGGAGGTTCTCTACATCGACAAGGTCGAGAGCCGCTACCCGGTGCGCATGTACTCCCGCATCGGCAAGCCGGTGGCGATCACGGTCGCCGCCGTCGCCAAGCTCCTCCTCGCCGACTTCCCGGAAGCCGAGCGCCGCGCCCTCGCGGAGAAGCTCGACTACCCGGCCTACACGTCCCGTTCGACGCCCAACGCCGCAGCGTTCCTGCGGGAGCTGGACAAGGTGCGCGAACAGGGCTGGGCCACCGACCTCGGTGGCCACGAGGAGTCCATCAACTGCGTCGGGGCCCCCATCCGCGGCGCGGACGGACGCGTCGTCGCCGCCATGTCGGTCTCCGCGCCGAACGTCGTCGTCACCGCCGAGGAACTCCTCGCACTGCTCCCGCTCGTACGCCGTACGGCGGAGGCCATCAGCCGGGAGTACTCCGGCCACGCCCCTGTGAAAGATCCGAAAGAAGCCTGAAGGGCACCCCCATGACCCAGAACGCCGAGAACACTGTCAAGACCGCTCTCACCCCGGCCACCCACACCACCCCGCCCGCGAAGTTCTCCCACGGCGTCAAGAAGGGCAACATCCTTCAGGTCGCCGGGCAGGTCGGCTTCCTGCCGGCCGAGGAGGGCAAGGCCCCCACCCCGGCCGGCCCCACCCTGCGCGAGCAGACCCTCCAGACCTTCGCCAACGTCAAGGCGATCCTCGAAGAGGGCGGCGCCACCTGGGACGACGTGATGATGATGCGCGTCTACCTCACGGACGTGGACCACTTCGCCGAGATGAACCAGATCTACAACGAGTACTTCGAGGAGCAGGGCCTCAAGGCCCCGGCCGCCGCCCGCACCACCGTCTACGTGGGCCTGCCCAAGGGCCTGCTCATCGAGATCGACGCGCTCGCCGTCCTCGGCTGAGACCGATCAACTTCCCGCAAGCCGTACGTCGTCACGGCGCCGGCACCCCGTCCGAACGCGCCGTGCCGCGATCCCCCCTGCTCCGAAAGCCTTATGCACCTACGAGGTCAACGATGTCCCCGTCCTCCATGGCCACCGCTGCGCTCGCGGCCGCCCCCGCCCCCGCCACCGAGCCGCCACCGCATACCGGTGGCCTCCTCGCCCTGATCGACGGCACGGCGGGCCTGCTGACCGTCGCCGCGCTCGGCATCGTCCTGCTGCTCTTCCTGATCATCAAGGTCCGGCTCCAGCCCTTCGTGGCGCTGCTCGCGGTCTCCATAGCCGTCGGCCTCGCGGCCGGCCTCTCCGTCACCGAACTCTTCGGCACGGTCCAGAGGTCCGACGCCGTCTCCGTCATCGAGTCGGGCATGGGCGGCATCCTCGGGCACGTGGCGATCATCATCGGCCTCGGCACGATGCTCGGCGCGATCCTGGAGGTCTCGGGCGGGGCGGAGGTACTGGCGTCGCGCCTGCTGGGCCTCTTCGGCGAGCGGCGCGCCCCGCTCGCGATGGGCCTCACCGGCCTGATCTTCGGCGTCCCGGTCTTCTTCGACGTCGGCATCTTCGTCCTCGCGCCGATCGTGTACGCCGCCGCCAAGCGCAGCGGCAAATCGATCCTGCTGTACTGCCTGCCACTCCTCGCGGGGCTGTCGATGACCCACGCGTTCCTGCCCCCGCACCCGGGCCCGGTGGCGGCGGCCGGACTGCTCAAGGTCGACCTCGGCTGGGTCATCCTGATGGGCGTCGTCTGCGGCATCCCGGCGGTGCTCGCCGCCTGGGGGTACTCCGCATGGATCGGCAGGCGCATCTTCGTACCCGTACCGCAGGACATGGTGGAGGCCGCCGAGGAGGCGAAGGCGGCGGTCGTCGCCGAGCAGCGGGAGGCGGGGGTCACGCCGCAGGAGAAGCCGGTGCCGCTGAGCGTCGTCTTCACGATCATCGGCACGCCCCTGTTCCTGATCCTCCTCGCCACCTTCTCCTCGATCGCCTTCGACCCCTCGACCCTGCGCTCGGTGATCGAGTTCTTCGGCAGCCCCTTCGTCGCCCTGACGATCGCGCTCCTGATGGCGTACTACCTGCTGGGCATCCGGCGCGGCTGGTCCCGCAAGTCCCTCGAACGCGTGTCGACCTCGTCCCTCAAGCCGGTCGGCAACATCCTGCTCGTCGTGGGCGCGGGCGGCGTCTTCGGCGCTGTCCTGAAGGCGAGCGGCGTGGCCGCGGCCCTCTCGGACACCTTCCAGGACGTGGGCCTGCCGATCATCGTCCTCGCCTACCTGCTCTCCCTGGTGCTGCGCGTCGCCCAGGGCTCGGCGACGGTGGCGATCGTCACGACAGCGGGCATCGTCGCCCCGCTCCTCGCCGAGGGCGACTACTCCCAGGCCTTCGTGGCCCTGGTCATCATGGCCATCTCGGCGGGCTCCATCTTCGCCTCACACGTCAACGACGGCGGGTTCTGGATGGTGGCGAAGTATTTCGGCATCAGCGAACGGGACACGCTGAAGACGTGGACGGTCCTGGAGTCGGTCCTGTCGGTGGCGGGCTTCGCGGTGGCGGCGGCGGTGAGCTTGTTCGTGTAGAGCCTTGCGTACGGCTGACGGGGCGGGCTCGGCATGACTGCCGGGCCCGCCCTCACGACGAGGTCAAGGCAACACGTGGAGGGGCTGCTCCGCTGCGGTGCGGGGCGCGATGACGTCCCGGTAGTGACGGTCGAGGGCGAGGACGACTGGCTGTGGCAAGGCCCATGCCAGAGCGGCGTTGACGGCGTCGGTCAACCCGATCGTGTCCTGATCGGAGTACTTGCGCATCAACTGTTCGGCCTGGTTGAGAAGAGGCCAGCCCATGGTGATCGTCCTTGCGGTTGTAGAGCGCGAGGAGCACCGAAGTGTCCGCTACGGCGAACGCGTGACGACTCACCGGGCGTCGTCCTCGAACAAGTCCCTGCCGGAGTTGGCCGCCAGGTCGGGCGGACCATCGAACATCGCCTGTGTCAGCGCGGCCATCGCGTCGGCGTCCTCACCCAGAGGGGAAGAGAAGGCGAGGGGAATGCCGCGGGCGATGTGGTCCAGTACCACTTCTTCCGGTGTGCGCCCTTCCAGGAACGCGAGCGTGCGCAGCGCTTCGGCCTGGCCCCCTGTGTAGGTGAGAGTGACGGAGACGGCTTCCGTGTGCGAGGGCGTGTGGTCCGGTGGTGGGGCGGGCACGTCGGCCACAGGGTTCTCCTCCTGTTTGCCGTTTGGTGGGGATGCGGCAGGTTCTGACAGTAGCGTCAGCCATGCTGGCAGTATGCCGCTTTCGTGCAGGCGAGAGGGCCCGGACGGATCGCCGCCACGGACCCTCGTCGAGTGCAGCGGTAAGTCGTTACAGGAGATGGTCGGCTTTGCCGGTCTTGATGTCGTGGATGAGGGTGCGGAGGGCTTCGCGGGTGTCGGTGAGGTAGTGGTCTTCCTGGCCGGCGATGGCGATGTAGGCGTTGCCGGTGGTGTCGGTACCGAGACGGAAGCAGCTGGCGCCCTCGCCGCAGAAGGGGTCTTCCCAGTCGATGTCAGGCACGGTGTCGCTCCGGGGGGGGGAGGGGTCAGAGGAGGTGGTCGGCTTTGCCGGCCTTGATTTCGTGGATGAGGGTGCGGAGGGCTTCGCGGCTGTCCGTGAGGTAGTGGCCCTCCTGGCCCGCGACGGCGATGTAGGCGTTGCCGTCGGAGTCCGTGCCCAGGCGGAAGC
The DNA here is from genome assembly GCA_004010275.1 of Streptomyces huasconensis. Classification (GTDB taxonomy): domain Bacteria; phylum Actinomycetota; class Actinomycetes; order Streptomycetales; family Streptomycetaceae; genus Streptomyces; species Streptomyces huasconensis. The sequence goes on along the minus strand of RBWT01000280.1, from coordinate 3,149 downwards.
AGGAGTTTCCCTCGCCGCAGAAGGGGGTTTCCCAATTGATGTCGGGCATCGAAACGTCTCCTTAGAGTTGGCCTGCGATGGTGCGGATGAAGCGGCGAGAATCCTCGGGTGAGAGCGCGACGTTCTCCATCCAGTCCAGGTGCGCCCGGTACTTCGCCAACTGGGCTTCGGCATGCAGGAAGTCCGGCCCGTGCGAACTGTCGATCTGCACGGTGTCCAGCTGCGGCACCGGGCCCTCCGCGTACAACACTGTCTGCCCGGCGCCGGGGAAGGCCCCCGCTTCGAACGGGATGACCAGTAGCGTCACGTTGGCCTGCTCGGACTTCTTGAGAAGGTGTTTGAGTTGCGCACGTGCGACATCCCGGCCGCCGAACTGCATGCGCAGCGCCGCCTCGTGGACGAGCGCTACGAACCCGGGTGCGCTGTCCCCTTCCAGGACCTGCTGTCGCTCCACGCGGTGAGCGAGTCGTAGCGCGACCTCGTGTGGTGGCAGTTCAGGGATCACGACACGGAACAACGCCAGTGCATGATCCGAAGTCTGGAGCAGGCCGGGAATGTGCACGGCGTATGCGGCACGCATGCTCACGGCGTGTGCCTCCAACTCCGCGATGTTCAGCAGCCCCTGGGGAAGCGACCCGCGGTACTTGTCCCACCAGCCACGCTGGCCCGGCTGTGCCATGCCGACCAGTGCGTCGACGTACGCCTTGTCCCGGCACTCGCAATTGCAGGCCAGGGTGCGCAGCCGCTCCGGACTGATGGCGCGAACACCGGACTCGATGTGGGAGATTTTGCCCCGGTCCACACCGAGCAGTCCGGCTGCGTACTCAGCGGAGACGCCTGCTGACGTGCGCATCCTCCGGACTTCGGCGCCCAGCCGCTTCTGGCGCTCCGTGGGCGATGTCCTCGCTGCCATGCCGTTCCCTCCGCGTGCGATGGCTGCAGTCTGCCGTGTGCCTGTGCGGTCAGACCACGATCGGGCGCAAGTTTCACTGAAGGGTGCCAAATTAGGCCCCGCACCCAGTACGTTCGGTAACGCATAAAGCACACACGGCAGTTGGCAGTGCATCGCGCGAGCCTGCCCGCATCCTCCTGCCCTGGGAGGGGCGCGGTCCGCGTCAGGGAGACGAGCCACCGACGGCCGGGTCAACGCCCCCTCGAGCAACGGGAGTTTCCATGCCCATGCCAGATCTCACCGCCTGCCCGCGCGGACCGACGTCACCGCCCCCACCCCCAACACCCTCGCCTACAGCTTGACCCTGCCCTCCGCCCTCACGTCCCCGGCGATCGCCCGTGCCCTCACCCGCGCCGCGCTCACCGCACACGGCCTGGCCGCGATGGTCGATCCGGCGATCCAGGTCGTGGGGGAACTGACCGGCGCTGCCTGCACCTTCAGCGCGACACCCGAGATGTACCTCTCCCTCCGCTTCCGCGAGGGAGTTCTCCGCGTCATCGCCTATGACAGCCACCCCCGCCACACACACCCCCGCCTCGCCGCGGCCTGCGACGCCCGCCGCTGCACGGCACTACGGCTGCTGGCCTGCGTGGCGCGGGCGTGCGAGGGCGACTGGGGCTTCGGGGAGGCACGGGAGCCGGGCGGGGGCACCCGCATGTGGGTGACGGTGCCGTACGGCGGGGGAGCGGCATACGGGCACCGCTGACCGCACCGCGTACTCCGCACCGCGGCCCCGGGTCCCCCTCCGCAGGACCCGGGGCCGCGGTTCGGCCGGAAAGGGGCGTCAACTCGTGCAGTACTGCTGCTCCTTGCCGATGGAGCGGTACATGCAGTCCGCGTTCTCCATCAGCTGCAGCACCGCGTCACGGTTGCGCGACGTCTCGCGCTCGATCACCTCGTCGGGCGGGTAGAAGCCGCCGCCGCCCGCGGACGACGGGTACATCTCGAAGGTGTAGCTGAAGATCTTCTGGGCGCCCCACAGCCAGTCGCCGATCGAGCCGTCCGTGATGTAGAGGTCACTGGACTGCTCGGGCGTGTAGCCGTTGCTCGCGGCCATCTTCCGGCCGACGGCGGCATGGGCGTCGCGGTCGTCCTGGGTGAGGCCGGGGCCCGTGTCGGCGTACGTGTAGCCGTACGGCCACAGGACCAGCTCGCTGTACGTGTGGAAGTCCACGGAGGCCTTGATCTGCTGCTTGCCGCCGACGACGCGGCTGCGCACGAAGTCCGCGACGACCTTGACCTCGGGCGCCGACTCGGCGGCGGTGCCGCGGTAGGTGTCCGAGCCCGTGGAGCCGGAAGAGCCGCCGCAGCAGCCCCACTTGTAGGCCCAGTTGCGGTTCAGGTCCGTGCCGACGCTCGTCGAGCCGCTGTTGGGCTGGCGGTTCTTGCGCCAGCTGCGGTAGGAACCGGTCGCGATGTCGTACTCGCCGCCGTCGGGGTTCATGTCCGGCACGATCCAGATCTCGCGCGAGTCGACCATCTTCTTGATCCGGGCGTCCGTGGCGTAGTCCTCGCCCAGCTCGCGCAGCAGGTAGAGCGCCATCTCCACCGTCAGGTGCTCGCGGGCGTGCTGGTGGTGGGTGAAGAGGATCTCCGGCTCGGCCTCGTCGGAGGCGACGTTGTCGCTGATCTTGATGGCGACGATGTCCCGGCCCGCGTAGGACCTGCCGATCACCCGCTTGCTCATCAGGTTCGGGTGGGCCGCGATGCGCTGGTCGACCTCCGCCGTCATCTCGGCGTAGTTGTGGTACTTCGCGTCGGCGGGCGGGAAGTCCCTCGGCTCCACCGCCTGCCCGTTCGTACGCTTCGGGGGGCCGGCCAGGGCCTTCAGCTCGTAGCCCGCCGCTCTGAGCCGGGCGGCCTCCCGGCCGTCGGCGGAGACGACCACCGCGCGGACGTGGGCCTCGTCGATGGTGACGCCGGTGCGCGCGAGCGCGGTGCGCGCGGCGCGGTCGTCGGTCAGGGGGATCTCGTACTGCCGTGTCGTGTCGCTGTCGTCCGTCACGGCGGGGCCGCGGGAGTCCGGGGCGGCCGAGGAGGGCGAGGCGTTGGCCGTGAGCGGTGCCGCCACGGCGAGGGCGAGCAGGGCCGCGAGGGCGGCGGATCTCCTGCCGCGTATGCGGAGTCGCATGAAGTCTCCTCCGGGCGGGCGGACGTCATGATGACGGACGCGAGCGAGACGCTCTACCAGTCGAAG